>JANXRS010000375.1 GCA_025356745.1 Arcicella sp. | reverse complement strand
ATCTACATTGTGGATGAATATAAAGAGTGTAATGTGATGAAGACGAATGTAAATTAAGCTTTTATTATTAGAAATAGTGAAGAGTTATTTGCTAAATATTTTCAAAATAAAAAATACATATTTAATAACCGATAACTAATCTTAATCTTTAGCAACAATTTTGTTTATATTTGAAAAGTGTCAGGTAAATTTGCCTGACACTTTGATTTTTATGTGATGTGATGTTTCATAATTTTCAATGAATTTTACATTCAAACATTCAAAATACAACTTATTTAATAATATGGCTCAATACCAATCAGATGTTGAAGCAGTTGATGCTTTAAGAGAATCTTATCAAAAACTTACTACTGAAATCGGGAAAGTAATTATCGGACAAGAAGATACCGTTAGAATGTTACTTACCGCCATTTTTTGTCAAGGGCATTGCTTGCTTGTAGGCGTTCCAGGATTAGCAAAAACCCTTTTAATTCACACCATTGCTGAGGCTTTAGATTTAGATTTTAATCGTATTCAATTCACGCCAGACTTAATGCCCTCTGATATTGTAGGTTCTGAAACGCTGGATAATGAACGTAATTTTAGATTCGTGAAAGGTCCCATTTTTGCCAATATTATCCTTGCCGATGAAATTAATCGTACTCCACCAAAAACGCAGTCTGCTTTGCTTGAAGCCATGCAGGAATATGCGGTTACAGTGGCAGGTAAAAAATATCCATTAGAAAAACCTTTTTTCGTGTTGGCAACTCAAAATCCAATTGAACAAGAAGGTACATATCCACTTCCAGAAGCTCAATTAGACCGTTTTATGTTTATGGTTAAATTAGATTATCCCTCTTATCAATCAGAATTAGATATTGTAAAAAGTACGACTTCTGATAAAAGATACCAAGTTCAAAAACAAGTTTCGGGAGACCAAATTTTAGCTTTCCAACAACTTGTTAGGCGTGTACCCGTAGCAGATAATGTGGTAGAGTATGCCGTGAAATTAGTCCATAAAACTCGCCCAAATACAGAAATGGCAAACGAGATATGTAATAAATATTTGGAATGGGGTGCAGGACCCAGAGCTTCACAAAATTTGATTTTAGCCGCAAAATGTAATGCTCTTTTGAACGGAAAATATTCACCCGATATTGAAGATGTAAAGGCAGTTTCAATGGCGGTTCTACGTCATAGAATTGTTAGAAATTTTAAGGCTGAGGCTGAAGGTATTTCTGTTGAGGATATCGTTCGGAAGATTATGTAAGATTTTTATAAGATAGTAATTATTGTTAAAAAGCCCTCTCAAATCAAATTAAGAGGGCTTTTTCTGTAGTATTAATTAGTTAGGAATAAAAGTTATATCTGCAAAGCCGTAGAAAGCATTACTGGCCGAGTAATCAACGGATGGAAATATGATTACTGCAGAAATTGAATAAACTGATTTTTGAATAATAATACTTCCTCTGCTAATAGGAAATATGGCTGCAGAGGATGCAACTTTCTTTTTAAGGCAATCGACATCAGATATCAAAGAAGATACAGGATTTTCACTTGCCTTAACAGGTATTGTTTCATCTTTTTTGCAAGCATTAGTCAATACAATAAGGAAGAAAAAGAAAATCAATAATTTTTTCATGGTATGTTAAAGTTTAATTGAATTAAGAACTGAGTAAAGCATTAATTTTAAATGATTTATTGACAAATATTATATGGAAGTTTGAATAAACTGCTTTTTAACTAGTAAATGGTCATAATGAAGTTGTTTATGGTAATTCATACAACTTTCTAATAATTTTCAGCTATTTAGTCGTGAAAGAGAGTCGAGTGATAACAAATAATCACATTTTTTTTCGTTTGAGCTATAATAGAATTTATTTAAATTGCCCACATAAAAAATCCTTGTTTCAATGAGATTAAAAATGTTTTTGTACTGTTTACTTTTAATAATTTTTTGTCAAACCTTAAATGGCTGTATTTGGGCAAGGCGATGCCCTGAAAAAACTTGCAAAGTTTCTCAGGAACATAAGCATGATGGTGGGGCTTATCGTCCTCGGGCGGCTTTTTCTTGGGTTACTTCCAAAAAACATTGGCCTTGGAGTCGTCTTGGGGGTGGAAAAAAATTTAATGGGAAGAAAGATAAAAAAACGGGTAAAACTAAGTTTAAATACACTCTTCCAGGAGAAAAGCTGTGAGTATTTAAAAGGTAATAATTTGGGGTGGTCTATTTTTGGTTTACACTTTTTGCGAGTTTTTACTGTTTAATTTTACATTTTTCGTCGTTTTTCTCAAACCATTGGTTCTCAAAATCAGCGGGGAATTCATATTTTAGACTTGAATGTAAACGCTGTCTATTGTAGCGGTTCGCCGCCCGACCTTCAATGAATTCAAACAAAATACTCCTCAAAATAACAAGGTTTTCATAGCCCCCTTTTGGCATTTCTAACCGTGCGACGGTCGCTCAGTTTTCAACCTGCTCCATAGTGATTCTGCAAAGGCATTATCGTATGGATCATCGGCTCTACTCATGCCGTGCGACGGTCGCTCTGTTTTAGTCCAAAAGTCTGTATTAATTCTTTCATTTTATCAGATAAATACTGACCACCTCTATCAGAATGCACGATTAATTTAGGCTGTATTTTTCTTTTCAAAAGTGCCTTTTCTAAGGGTTCTCTAACCAATGACTCTTGCATATTATCGTCCACCGACCAGCTAACAATTACTCGTGTAAACAAGTCCATCCAAGTACACAGATAGTCTGGGCGGCACCCGCCACTCGCTATCTTTCAAGGGCATATAAGTAATATCTGATACCCATACTTGATTGGGTTTTGTAGGTTTAGGTTGATTCAATAATAAGTTTGGATAAACTCGTTTTCCGTGTTTACTATCAGTCGTTCTGGGTATAAATTTTGGGGGCTGAATGGCTCGTAAGCCATCTTCTCGCATTAATTCAGCCACTTTTTGTCGAGATAACTTTATCCCTCTTTTAGTCAATGAAGCCTTTATTCTTCGACTGCCATACCGTTTCAGATGCTTTAAAATTCTATACGAACTTCGTGTTTGGGTCTGTGATATTTCTTGTCTGAATTATGGCTCTCTCCACGTTTATATCGGTAAAAAGCGGTTCTACTTACTCCAAATGATGAACATAAAAACTCAACCGAATAGTCCTTTGAGAATGATTTTATCAGCTCAGGAACGCCTGCCGCATAAATGTCTCTTAGCTGGACGTGCTGAAGAGAACCACAGGAACGCCTACCGAAACTTTTTTTAGTATATCCCGTTCAGACTGTAACCGAGTGTTCTCTTTTTTGAGTTTCTCGTTCTCTGAAATTAGTCGGTCGGCGTTCCGATTTAAACTGTACGTCGTTTGCTCTTCTGAGATCTTAGTTTTTGTCTTCATTTGGGATTTACTTTTCCAAGTATACCGAGCGTCAGCCGAAGACATTTTACCAATCCCAAACGTCTTTGATGTTTCATCAACATTTTTACCCGAATTAAGCTGGGCGGCAATCAGCATCCTGATCAGTTCCTCTTTGAAATCAGCCTCGTAGTGTGTGTGGGTTTTCTTTACTTCCATTTTCTACATTTTTTATGCAAAAAAGTGTGCCGTTTTTTTGAACCACCTCAAAGCGCCTCATTACCATTTGCAGTATTACGGTTTCCAGTCGTGTTATTTCGGAGAGCTTGTTGCCCAGTTGCCGTATTCTTGATGCCAATGGTATTTAATAGAAGCGCCTCATTACCATTTGCAGTATTACGGTTTCCAGTCGTGTTATTTAAAAGACTACTATATCCGGTGGCAGTATTGAAGTTGCCCGTCGTATTTGACCCTAATGTGTTTGGACCAAGGGCTACATTGTTCGTAATTGTTCCACTATTGGTATTTCCTTTTACCCCTTTTGGCGTAAGGGTAATTGAGCCATCCACTGAATTTTGCGTAAAAATTTGTCCTTTAGCAACAGTAGTGCTAAATAATAAAAACAATAAAATGAGATTTTTCATAAGCGTTTTCCTTCTTTCTCTAAAAAAAGGTTTTTTGTTAGGGTGTTCATGCTTGACAGAGTATTCAACATGAGTGGTTGGAAATAGTGAAAATAGTAATGGAACTTTTGAGCGTGAAAATGGTAAATCCAAGCAAAAAATGACGCTTTAAAATCGAAGATGGAGGCAATAAAAAACTTTTTTAGGGTGTTTTACAGTCATTTATGAAAATTATGAATGATTATTTATCGGGGAGTTACGGTGCTTTCGCCCATCAAAAATTCCCGCTTCCGCCGCCTCGAGATTGGCAAAACCGTTTTATCAGTCAGCACCACAAAGTCGTCCCCAACTTCCACAATAAATTTGCGATTCACTAAATGTTTACGACTGATGCGAGTAAAGATTTCAGACGCTATTTTTTGTTGGATAAACAGAAGCGTGCGGGCAATAACGGTCTGTTTGCCCGATTTGAAGTGAATCCAAGTATAATTAATATCTCCTTCAAAAAAGAGAATTTCATTTGAGTATAGCGTTGTTCGATTACCGATGATTAAGGGCGTTCCGAAACGATTAGCAGTAGTATGTTGCATTATTTTATGGATTAGATTAGTAAGTAGTAATTATATTTTACATTAATGTTCTTCCTCATCCCAACCACTGATAATCCATTTGTTATTATCAATAAAGATCTTATTTTGGTTGAACATATCAACCAAAATTTGAAATTCTGACTGTGGCAACTTGCCGAAAACGTGGGAAGTTTGGGTTTCATCGATGGCGGTTAAATATCCTTCTTTGCTTTCCATATCCCATCCGAAGGTGTATTTGATAATTCGCTTCATACAGTATTATCGTTTGATTTAGGTTCTTCAAAAGTAGAGGATAATGTCGGCTGTGGAAATACTGTCTAATCGGTATTTTTGTGATTTAAACTACTGTCTAATAGGCAGTTTTGGGTATTTTTTGAGAAATTATTTGTATTTTTGTTTCAAACTATAGCCTAAATGAAGCCAATAATAGCCCTATTAATCTTTATTTTTTCCTTCTATTCAGCTTTCTCTCAGAAGCCGTCAAAATTGGATAGCCTCAAAAATATATTGGCACATCTGCCAGCAGAAGGGAAGTCTTTTGCGGAGGATACGTTGCGGGTGCGGGTTTTGTGTGAAATGGGGGAAGAGTCCATTCAAAATGATAGTGCATTATTTTTATCTGAAAAAGCTATAAAACTTTCTGCAAAATATCAATTCATCAATGGGTTAGCAAAAGCACATTTTATTCATGCAAAAAGATTAAAAAAGAAATTTTTTTTTTTTAAAGCGGAGGAGGAATTTTTCAAATCTCTTTCTTATTCTCTGAAAGCTAATGGTGATGAATTGATTGGATTTACCTATTTGAATATTGGAGACATTTACAATATTTCAAATAAGACCAATGAAGCTATATCTTATTATAAAAAAGCCAATATTTACTTTGCAAAGGCGAGTTCAGTAATAGGGCTACTTTACTATTTAAATAATACTGGCGTTGCGTATTTCAGGCAACAAAAATTAGATTTATCAGAAAACTATCATAAAGAGTGTTTAAATTGGGGAAAATAGTGTTTTCATAAATATTTGATTATTAGTATCTTATGACTTGTTTTTCGCTGATTTACGTGCAAAAGGTATGGTTTTTAGTGCAATTTTTTAACCACCTTATCTCTAAATCATAGGCTAATGCCC
>JANXRS010000328.1 GCA_025356745.1 Arcicella sp. | reverse complement strand
AAGAGCTGTTGCAGTAATAAAAAGTCAAAACCCTTATGTGGATAACTTTGTCAAATCGGAACAACCAATTAATAAAGCCGCCTAAAAACGCTTGAAAATATTTAAATTTTTGTTTGGATTAACCATAACAATCGCTGCGGTTCTTTTTTATGTCAGAACTACAAAAGTAATCCAGGCTTACCTTGCCATTTCATTTTTATAGGAAAACCGTTATTTTAGGTAGTACAGGTTTCCAATTTATGTATTATTGTATTAAAATTAAAGCAGGTTTTAAACCTACTTTATCAAATTTAAAAAGCCATATCCCAATCTTTCCAAACGGGTTCGTATCCTTGATTTCGAATCATTTGGACAATTTCGGCAGGGCTTCTTTCGTCACTAATTTCAAATTGTTCTAACGATTGTGGATCAACTTTATAGCCTCCAGGATTCGTTTTTGAACCTGCACTCATCGCCGTAATGCCTAAATTTATTACATTGTTTCTAAAAACTTCATCT
The DNA here is from genome assembly GCA_025356745.1 of Arcicella sp. Taxonomy (GTDB): domain Bacteria; phylum Bacteroidota; class Bacteroidia; order Cytophagales; family Spirosomataceae; genus Arcicella. The sequence continues at coordinate 1,818 of JANXRS010000328.1, read as the reverse complement.
TCTCTCGTTGAAATAGATAACTCTACTTCTTCATTAAAAATTCGATAGGCACAAATCAATTGTACTAACTCCGCATCTGACATCACCACTTTGGGTTCGAGTCCACCCGAAAAAGGACGTAATCGAGGGAATGAAATGGAATATTTTGTTTTCCAGAAAGTTTTTTCCAAGTAATCAAGGTGCAAGGCGGTATAAAAACAGTCGGTTCGCCAATCCTCCAAGCCAATTAAAACGCCTAAACCCATTTTATGTATTTCCGCTTTTCCCAGACGTTCGGGTGTTTCTAAACGATATTGAAAATTTGATTTTTTACCCTTTGGATGATGCAATTTATAATCTTCTTCGTGATACGTTTCTTGATAAACCAATACGGTATTTAATCCTTCGGCAATTAATTCTGTATAATCTGTTTCGTCCAAAGGCTGTACTTCTATCGAAATATGCGAAAAATAAGGACGAATTAATTGAATTACTTGCTTCAAATAAGGTACGCCAACGGTCTGGCTTGCCTCACCCGTTACTAACAAAACGTGATCAAAACCCATTGCTTTTAGTACTTCTACCTCGGCAATAACTTCTTGGTCATTGAGGGTTTTCCGCTTGATTTTATTGTCGAAACTAAATCCACAATACGTACAAATATTTTGGCATTCATTGGATAAATACAGAGGCACGTACATCTGAATCGTTTTGCCAAAACGTTTTTGGGTAATCTGACGACTTTTCTGTGCCAATATTTCTAAAAATGGCATGGCGGCAGGCGAAATTAATGCCTTAAAATCCTCCAAATCACGTTTGGACGTTTGCAGAGCGTGTTGAACATCTTGGGCAGTTTTTGCCAAAATACTCTGTTTGACGCTGTCCCAAGGATGTTGCTGAAATAACGTTTGGAAAGAATTCATCGTTATAAATTTAGAAATGCCGTTAATGGACTACTTGCCACGGCGTGGTTATTTATGGGAGCTAATCTGGCTTCAAAAGCCATTCTGCCAGCTTCTACTGCCATTCTAAAGGCAATTGCCATCGCAACGGGATTTTGAGCTACGGCAATTGCGGTATTTACCAATACGGCATCTGCCCCAATTTCCATTGCTTTTGCTGCATCCGAAGGCGACCCAATTCCTGCATCTACGATAACAGGGATTTTACTCTGTTCGATGATTATCTCTAAAAAATCAATCGTTCGCAATCCTTTATTACTCCCAATTGGCGAACCCAAAGGCATTACCGCTGCAACGCCTACTTCTTCTAATCGTTTGCATAAAACAGGGTCAGCGTGAATGTAAGGCAGCACCACAAATCCCAATTTCACCAATTCTTCCGCCGCTTTCAAGGTTTCAATAGGGTCAGGTAAAAGGTATTTTGGGTCAGGATGAATTTCTAATTTTACCCAATTCGTCTGCATGGCTTCACGTGCTAATTGAGCCGCAAAAACGGCTTCTCTGGCATTTCTTACCCCCGAAGTATTGGGCAACCAACTGATGCTTGGGTGGGTTAAATGGGATAGGATATTATCGGCTGGATGCTGTAAATCTATCCGTTTGAGAGCAATCGTCACTAATTCTGAACCCGATGCTAACAGACTTTCTTCCATCAAAGCATTGGAACTGAATTTTCCTGTGCCTGTAAAAAGTCTTGACGTAAATTCTTTATTGGCTATTTTCATGGTCATATTTTTACCTACTGTGCAAAAAGTCGTGAAAATTTGTTATCTTGATTAAAACCGATAAAGCAATGATAACCTTCACAGTAAATATAGTAGATTCAAGTGGTAAATCTATCTCAGTGGTTCGAGAATATGATGGCGAATTAGTAGGC
>JANXRS010000298.1 GCA_025356745.1 Arcicella sp. | reverse complement strand
TCAAAGGCTCTGCATACTTTCTCAATTCCTTTGCTTTCGCTACCGTTGTTTCGATTCTTTTGTGAAGAATCAATGAAGTTGCCATGTTCGACAACATTGCCGCTCTATGTGGAGCAGTTCTACCTAAATGGTTGTTTTTTTTACCGTGTCTCATTGTGTTTGAGTAAGTTTAAAATGACTAATAAATTCTCCAACGAAAAATTATCTATCATTGCGGTTAAGTTAATTCACATCAACTCACCTATTACTACATTAAATTTGAAAATTTGATGATATGACAATTTGAAAATTAAATTGCCTAATCTTAAAATAAACTATTACTAAAATTGAAAATGTGTTAATTTGAAAAGGGCATAAAACCTTAGTTTTCAAATTAACACATTTTCAAATTATCAAATTAACCTATCAATCTTCGTCCAAACGATAACGGATAACATCCATTCCGAAGTGAAGACCTTTATCTTCAATTAATTGCTCTAATTCAGTCAATGATTTCTTACCAAAATTACGGAACTTCATCATATCAGAAATTTCTAATCTTGCCAAATCTCCTAATGTTTTTACATCCGCTGATTTTAAACAGTTGTAAGCACGTACCGACAAATCTAAATCTGCCAAAGGTGTTTTCAACAATTTTCTCATGTGCAACATTTCCTCATCAACAACATTATCTTCTTCTGCCTTCATTGACTCAAAAGTCATCGTCTGGTCTGAGAACAACATAAAGTGTTGGATAAGAATATACGCAGCACCTTTCAACGCATCTTCTGGATGAATTGAACCATCAGTTTCAATATCTACAACCAATTTTTCATAATCCGTTTTTTGCTCAACACGAGTGTTTTCAATGCTAAATTTTACGTTTTTAATTGGCGTATAAATAGCATCAATCGGAATGTGTCCAAATGGAGGTTCAGTATTTCTTGTTTCGTCAGAAGGCACATAACCACGCCCTTTCTCTACGATGATTTCAATCTCAAATTCTTTTGATTCATCAAGCGTACAGATTACTAATTCTGGATTCAAGATGTCAAAATAATTCGTAAATTTAGAAATATCACCTGCTTTCAAAGTCGATTGACCTTTAACTCTAACGTTAATCTTGTTTTCAAGAATTTCCTGATTTTTCTTAAAACGAACTTTTTTCAAGTTCAAGATAATGTCAGTCATATCCTCAATCACACCTTCAATGGCTGAAAACTCATGAAGCACTCCCGCCACCTTAACGCTTGTAATAGCGTAGCCTTCTAAAGAAGACAATAAGATTCTACGAAGTGCATTACCGATGGTAACGCCATAGCCTTTTTCGAGTGGCTTAAACTCAAATAACCCGTGAAAGTCGTCGGCTTTTTCCATGACAACTTTGTCGGGCATTTGGAATGCTAATATTGACATATTTCGTAGCGTAATTTACCTTGGAATGTATAAGAATAGAGTAACCGATTCGCAATTTACGAATAAACTCTGTGATTCTATGAATATTTTACAAAAAAAAATTGTACAAAACTTGATAATTATAAACTTATCATTCATAATTACAGATTTACAAAATTTTTAGTTCCCATTCTAAATGATTAAATTATATGCTAAAATGCAAATTTTCAAATCATTAGAATAGATTTGGCAATATTAAAAACAGCACCAAATCTATTCACAGAGTCTTCATTGCTAATAAAACACAAAAAATGTTTTATCAAAAATACGATTACTTCGAGTAAAGTTCAACGATTGCCTGCTCATTAAAATTCTCAGGAATATCAGAACGTTCTGGATAAGAAATAAATTTACCAGTCATTGTTGGGGCATCCCACTCTAACCAGTTAAAACGCTTCCCAGCTTTTCCAGTCAATGAATTCGTAACAACTTCTAATGATTTAGATTTCTCACGAACACTAATTAATTGACCTGCTTTCAATGAATATGAAGGGATATTTACAATCTCTCCGTCAACCATAATATGCTTATGAATCGTTAATTGACGTGCCGCACGACGTGTTGGAGCAATTCCTAAACGATAAACGGTGTTATCCAAACGTGCTTCACAAAGTTTTAATAAGTTTTCACCTTTAATACCTTCTTTAACAGCCGCTTTATGGAATAAATTTTCAAATTGCTTCTCAAGAATACCATAAGTGTATTTCACTTTTTGTTTTTCTTTCAATTGTAAAGCATATTCAGAAACTTTACCACGTTTTCCTTTTCCGTGCTGACCTGGACCGTAGTTTTTGCGTGCTAACGCTTTACTTGGACCTAAGATTGGCTCGCCAAAACGACGAGCAATTTTTGATTTTGGACCTGTATATCTTGCCATTATTTGATAAAAATGAGTCAATAGCCATCTTGTGACTAATGAAGTAATTATGAAACATAAAGAAACGAAGGATAATAATTACTAATTACCCTTCGCTATATTTTTGATTTTCAGATAACGCTGAAATTACACTCTACGACGTTTTGGAGGACGACATCCGTTGTGTGGCATTGGTGTAATATCTTTGATAGACAATACTTCAATACCCGCATTAGAGATAGTTCTAATGGCAGATTCACGACCAGAACCAGGTCCTTTCACAAAAACTTCTGCTTTTTTCATTCCTGCTTCAACTGCCACTGCGGCACAGTTTGTAGCTGCCATTTGAGCAGCATAAGGAGTGTTTTTCTTTGAGCCTTTAAAGCCCATTTTACCAGCAGATGCCCAAGAAATAACTTGTCCTTGATTATTGGTAATAGAAATAATAATGTTGTTGAAAGAAGCCTTTATATGTACTTGACCAACCTGCTCAACTACAACAACTCTTTTCTTTGCTTTGTCTTTTCTTTTAGCCTGTGCCATTTTTTTGTTAGTTTTCTATTCCAGTTTTGAGTACGTCTATTTTTTCAAACAACCCTCTCATCTTAGAATCTTAGCGAATTGAAATCTATCTAGATTATCAATCTCAGCTTAATTTTTACTTAGTAGCCTTTTTCTTGTTGGCAATAGTCTTACGCTTTCCTTTACGAGTACGAGAGTTATTCTTCGTTCTCTGACCACGCAATGGAAGACCTTTACGGTGACGTAATCCACGATAACAACCAATGTCCATCAAACGTTTGATGTTCAACTGAACTTCAGAACGAAGCTGACCTTCCGTCTTGAATTCTCCAGCGATTATCGCACGAATTGAACTTGCTTCTTCATCGTTCCATTCGCCAGCTTTTTTGTCGAAAGAAATTTCAGCTTGTTTTAAAATTTTCTGAGCAGTGCTGCGACCTATACCGAAGATATAAGTCAAAGCAATTTCGCCTCTTTTTTTGTCGGGAATATCAACCCCTGCAATACGAGCCATACTTTTTTAGCTTTTTAGATTTTAAATAAGATAGTTTCGCAACTTCCTATTATATTATCATCCTTGTCTCTGTTTGAACTTTGGATTTTTCTTGTTAATAACATAAAGTTTTCCGTGACGACGAATTACTTTACAGTCAGCACTACGCTTCTTTATTGACGCTTTTACTTTCATTGTCGTAATTTATTTTTACTTGTAACGATAGACTATTCTTGCTTTACTCAAATCATAAGGAGACATCTCTAATTTCACCTTATCACCTGGTAAGATTTTGATGTAATTCATCCGCATCTTTCCTGAAATATGGGCAATGACTTGATGAGTATTCTCCAACTCAACTCTAAACATTGCGTTTGAGAGAGCTTCAATGATAATACCATCTACCTCTATTGATGATTGTTTTGCCATAATTAAATATTAACGATGTATTCTGATTTACTAATTACTTCTTCAATAAACTTGAAAGTGGTCAAAATATCTGCCTTTTCTTTTTTCACCGCAACGGTGTGTTCGTAATGAGCAGATGGTTTTCTATCTTGTGTCCTGATTGTCCAGCCATCATGTTCTTGATGAATTGCTTTATTACCTTGATTTACCATTGGTTCAATCGCAATCACCATGTTTTCTTTCAATTTTATTCCATCTCCACGCTTACCATAATTAGCAACTTCTGGTTTTTCATGTAAAGATTTTCCAACCCCATGTCCAACTAATTCTCTAACAATAGTAAAGCCTAAATTTTCACAATAATTTTGAATGGCAAATCCAATATCTCCAATTCGCTTTCCAAAAACTGCTTGTTCAATAGCCAAGTATAGCGATTCTTTGGTAGTTCTCATTAATTTTAAAGTATCTTCTTTAACGTTTCCAATCGCATAAGTATAGGCACTGTCTGCATGAAAACCATTTTTAAATACACCACAATCAATCGAAACTATATCACTATCTTTTAACTGATAATGACTTGGAATTCCATGAACCACAACATCATTTATCGAAATACATAATGATGCTGGAAATTTATTACCACTTACATTATAATTCAAAAATGAAGGATGAGCTTTATTGTCTTTTATGAATTCGTAAGCAACCTTATCTAACTCTTTAGTAGTAACTCCTGGCTTTATAATCTTAGCAACCTCAGCATGAGCTTGTCCCAATATAATTCCGTTCGCTCTAATAACTTCTAACTCTGCACTTGTTTTTAAAAAAATCATTTTATGAAGAGTCCTTTCAACTCTCTTGATTTATACGGTAGCTTGTGTTCTACCTTGTACTCTACCTGATTGCATTAAACCTTCATATTTACGCATCAATAAGTAGCTTTCAATTTGTTGGAGTGTATCTAAAACAACACCTACCAAAATCAATAAAGATGTTCCTCCAAAGAAAGAAGCAAATCCTCTGGTTACTCCAAATAAACCTGCAACTGCTGGAAGTATCGCAATGATAGCTAACATGATTGCACCTGGAAGGGTAATTCTATCCAAAATATCAGCAATAAAAGTTGAAGTAGCTTCTCCTGGTTTCACACCTGGAACAAATCCACCGCCACGCTTCATATCATCTGAAATCTGAACTGGGTTAATTGAAATCGCTGTATAAAAGAAAGTAAAAATGATAATCAAGAAAGCGAACAACAAATTGTATCCCCATGAACTCGGGTCGCCAAAATTTTGAACTACTGATTGAGCAAATTCACTTCTATCTGCAAACTGACCTGCCAATAGTCCTGGAACAAACATTAAAGCTTGAGCAAAAATGATTGGCATAACACCTGCGGCATTCAATTTTAAAGGAATATATTGACGCTCACCACCTACTGCGGCTGACGCTCTGTTACCTACTACTTGTTTTGCATACTGAACTGGAATTCTACGAACTGCTTGAGTTACCATTACAGCACCCATAACCACAAAGAAAAGAGCTACCATTTCAATCACAAACAATAAGGCTCCTGACATTCCACGAGATTGAGCTTCACCGATAATAGCACTTGGAAAACGTGATACAATACCAATCATAATCAGCATTGAAATACCATTACCAATTCCTTTATCCGTAATTTTCTCACCCAACCACATACAAAACATCGTACCAGCAATTAAAATAATTACTGAAAATATACGGAATGACCATGCACTAACCATGATGGCTTCCGCAGGAATTGTTGTTTGTAAATAAGCAGTTGCTTGTGCAGCAGTTACCAAAATAGTCAAAACACGAGTAATCTGATTTAACTTCTTACGTCCTGATTCACCATCTTTTTGCATTTTCTGGAAATAAGGCAATGCAATCGTTAATAACTGAATGGCAATTGAAGCAGAAATGTAGGGCATAATACCCAAAGCAAAAATAGAAGCATTATTAAATGCTCCACCTGAGAACATATTCAATAGACCTAATAAGCCTCCATCACCTTTTGAGTCTAACTTGTTTGCATCAATTCCTGGCAATACAATGTATGAACCCAAGCGAAAAAAGGTAATAAACATCAGGGTATTAAGAATTCTACCTCTTAATTCCTCTATTGAGAAAATGTTTTTGATAGTGTTAATAAACTTGTTCATGCTATCTGTTTAAATAATCGTTAAGGAATAAAATACAATTTGTTCAACTATTTCTTTAAATACAAATCTGTTGCCAGTTTTCTTCCGATTACTTAAATATTTCTGTTGTCTATCCTGATTAATTTAAAAATTTCCAGAAATCAGAATCAACTTCTAATTTCTGGAAACATATATTTACCCTACTATTGCTTGCCCACCAGCTGCTTCGATTGCTGCCTTTGCTGATGCAGAGAAACCTTTCACAGTAACTTGCAAAGCAATTGTAATTTGACCACGAGAAAGAATTTTTACCAAATCATTTTTAGAAACCAATCCATGGTTATATAAAAAGTCATGATCAATTACAGTAACACTTGCTGACTCAGCAATTGATTGTAATGTATCAAGATTAAGAGCTTTGTATTCTATACGGTTAATGTTCTTAAAACCAAACTTAGGAACACGACGTTGAAGTGGCATTTGACCACCTTCAAAACCAGCCTTACGAGAGTATCCTGAACGAGATTGAGCACCGTTGTTACCACGAGCAGATGTACCGCCCAAACCAGAGCCTTCACCACGACCAACTCTTTTTCTAACCTTGGTAGAGCCTTGTGCAGGCTTTAATGAAGAAAGATTCATTTTAATATTTGTTATATGATTTGCTAAACGCTATTTCACCATGAAACAACTCGCTTGTTCTCAATTTCAAGAAGAAATTCTAAACAACCCATAAAGGTTGGAGAAACAATTTTAGATATTTTCGACTACAAGCAGGTGTTTCACTGCACGAATCATGCCTTGCATAGCAGGGTTTAATTCTTTCTCAACGCTTTTGTTCAATTTACCTAAACCCAAGGCTTGGATTGTACGTTTCTGAACTTCTGGACGTTTGATTGTACTCTTAACTTGTGTAATTTTTACCTTTGACATGGCTTATTTGAATTCTGGATTATGAGTTACAAATTCATATTGGTATAGACTACCTCATAACTCATAATTCATAACTAATAATTAGAAAAACTATCCGTTGAAAACTTTTGCTAATGAAATTCCTCTTTGAAAAGCAACTGTATGTGGATTTCTCATTTTGATGAGTGCATCAACGGTTGCTTTAACTACGTTATGAGGATTTGAAGAACCTTTTGACTTCGCTAATACATCATGAACACCTGCAGATTCCAATACAGCACGCATTGCACCACCCGCAATTACTCCAGTTCCTGGAGCAGCAGGTCTTAACAATACAAAACCACCTGAGAATTTACCAATTTGCTCATGAGGCACACTTCCTTTCAAAAGTGCTACTTCAAATACGTTTTTCTTTGCGTCTTCGATACCTTTTGCGATTGCATCCGTTACTTCGTTTGCTTTACCCAAACCGAATCCTACAACGCCTTTGCCATCACCTACTACTACGATAGCGGAGAAACTGAATCTACGTCCACCTTTCACAACTTTTGCTACACGGTTAATAGAAACAACTTTTTCTTTTAAATCAGCTTCGTTAACCTTAATTGGTTTTGATATTAATTTCGACATTTTTTCTGAATTTGAAAATGTTTGAATTTGAATGCTGTATTCGACTGAACGAAATACAAATCAAATTAACTCATTAGAATTTAAGCCCTCCTTCTCTTGCACCTTCAGCAACTGCCTTAACACGCCCATGATACAAGTATCCGTTACGGTCAAAAACAACTGTCGAAACTCCCGCTGCTAAAGCTTTTTCAGCGATTTTTGCTCCTACTTGTTTCGCATTGTCCACGTTTCCGTTCGCCAATCCTAATTCTTTTGAAGAAGCTGCTGCTAATGTATGTCCTTTTACGTCATCAACGATTTGAGCATAGATACCTGTGTTTGAACGAAAAACAGATAATCTTGGCTTCTCAGCACTACCAGAAATCTTTGCTCTGATTGAGTACTTGATACGTAATCTTCTTGAATCTTTTTGCGTAGCCATTGTAATATTTATGTGTTTTGTGGATTACCGACCCACGAATTCAGTGAACAATTAACAGTGAACAGAAAGAGCAATGTATAAAAATACTTGATAACTGAACACTGAAAACGAATAATTATTTCTTACCACCAGTTTTACCAGCTTTTCTACGGATTTGCTCACCCACAAAACGAATACCTTTTCCTTTGTATGGTTCTACTTTACGTAACGAACGAATCTTTGCAGCCACTTGACCAACCAATTCTTTATCAATTCCTTCCAAAGTAACCTTTGGATTTTGTCCTTTATCCATTGAAGTTGTAACTTTCAACTCGTTTGGAATTTGAACAAAAACACCGTGTGAATAACCCAAAGCTAATTCAAGAATATTTCCTTGGTTAGTTGCTTTGTAACCCACACCAACAATTTCCATTTGGAGTTTGTAACCTTCACTTACACCAATAACCATGTTATTGATTAATGAGCGATACAAACCATGCAATGCTTTGTGACGTTTTTGTTCAGTTGGACGCTTTACTGTTAACTCAACTCCTTCGAGTTCAACTGTAATATCTGGATCAATTGTACGTTCAAGTGACCCTTTTGGTCCTTTTACTGATACATGATTCTCGTTAATCGTTACAGCTACACCTGCGGGAAGCGTAATAACTTTTTTGCCAATTCTTGACATAACTTTGTGTTTGAGCTTAAATGGAAGCTAATTATTAAAAATTACTTCTTTCAGCGTTGTGATATTAATAAACTTGGCAAAGAACTTCTCCACCTACGTTCAACACACGAGCTTCTTTATCGGTGATAACGCCTTTTGATGTTGAAAGGATTGCAATACCTAAACCGTTCAATACACGTGGTAATTCACCTGCACCCTTGTACTTACGTAAACCTGGTTTAGAGATTCTGTCAATTTTAACGATTGCTGATTGCTTCGTAGTTGGATTATACTTCAAAGCAATTTTGATAGTACCCTGTACGGTTGTATCGTCAAATTTGTAGTTTTGAATATATCCTTTATCAAAAAGAACCTTAGTGATTTCTTTTTTGATGTTAGAAGCAGGGATTTCAACGATTCTGTGACGTGCCTTGATGGCATTTCTCAATCGTGTTAAGTAATCTGCTATTGGATCTGTCATTGTTTTCGATATTTGAAACGAACCTCTTTTCTAAAAAGGAACGCAAAATTACGGAATTAATTTAATAAAGACAAGTTATGTTGAAGTTGAAGCGGTATAAAATTAATTAGATAAATAGTTTAAATAAAACCAAACTATTATAACTTTTCAACTTTAAGCTACTTTAACCTTTCTAAACTTGATACTAACTTGATTTGGTTACACCTGGAATTAAACCGTCAGATGCCATTTGGCGGAACGTAACACGGTTGATACCGAATTTACGCATGTAACCTCGTGGACGACCTGTCAATTTACAACGATTGTGTAAACGTACTGGTGAAGCATTTTTAGGTAACTTGTCAAGTCCTGCATAATCACCTGCTGCTTTTAAGGCTGCACGTTTTACGGCATACTTAGCAACGGTTGCTTCTTTTTTTCTTTCTCTTGCTTTTACTGATTCTTTTGCCATTTTGTTTAGAATCTATGTTTTTGAGTGTTGAGTTATGAGCTTTGAGTTAAAAAGAAATGACTCTTAACTCTTAACTTCTAACGCCTAATTATTTCTTCTGGTTTGCGAAAGGCATTCCCATTGCTGTTAACAAGGCGTTTGCTTCTGCGTCTGTTTTGGCAGTGGTAACGAAAGTAATATCCATACCAGAGATTTTGCTTACTTTATCAATTGAGATCTCAGGGAAGATAATTTGCTCTTTTACACCTAATGTGTAGTTACCACGTCCATCAAATCCTTTATCTGCAACTCCTTTGAAGTCACGTACACGAGGAAGTGCTACTGTCAAAAGACGATCAAGGAATTCATACATTCTTTCTCCACGTAACGTTACTTTCACACCAATTGGCATATTTTCACGCAATTTGAAGTTTGAAATAGCTTTCTTTGAAATTGTAGCTACTGCTTTTTGACCTGCGATAAGGGTAATTTCATCAATACCAATATCAATTAATTTTTTATCTGCAACGGCTGCACCAATACCTTTGTTGATTACAACTTTAGTAACTTTTGGTACTTGCATTACTGATTTGTATTGAAATTTTTCCTTTAATGCAGGAACGATTTCAGATACATATCTATCTTTTAATCTTGTAGTTGTCATTTTATGAAACTTTTTGTGTGGATTTCCGACCCACGAATTCAATTTGAAGATTTTTTAATTTGAAATTAATTAAACTTTCAAACTAGATAAATTTTCCAGATGCTTTTGAGAATCTTTGTAATTTCCCGGCTTCGTTCAACTTACGACCTGTACGAACCGCTTTTCCATCTTCCATATAAGCAATATTTGATAAGTGAATTGAACCTTCACGTTTCTCGATTGCTCCCTGTGGACTCGTAGAAGTTGGTTTTACGTGTTTTGTTTGAAGATTAACACCTTCAATAATTGCACGGTTTTTATCAACTATTACTTTTGTGACTACACCTGACTTACCTTTTGAGTTTCCAGCGATAACGATAACGGTATCACCAGATTTGATATGCAGTTTTGGCTGATTATTGGATTTCTTTTGCATGATACAGTTATGATTAAAGCACCTCTGGAGCTAATGAAACAATTTTCATAAATCCTGCATCACGTAATTCACGTGCTACGGGTCCGAAGATACGAGTTCCACGTGGTTCGTCATTGTTGTTTAACAATACGACTGCGTTGTCCTCAAAGCGGATATATGAACCATCTTTACGACGGATTTCTTTTTTAGTTCTTACTACTACGGCTTTTGAAACCGTACCTTTCTTCATACTTGACGATGAAAGAGCAGACTTTACAGTTACTACCACTTTATCACCAATTGAAGCGTATCTTTTTGCTGTACCGCCCAAAACACGGATTACCAACACTTCTTTTGCTCCTGAATTATCAGCTACGCCAGATCTTGATTCTTGTTGTAACATTTTTTTATCTTAATTAAATTTGAACTTTGAAGATTAGAATTGTTTGAGAGAAATCTCAAACGCTTAAATTAACGAAAATTCAAATTTTATTTCGCTTTCTCAATAACTTCAATTAATCTCCAACGCTTATTTTTTGAAAGAGGACGAGACTCCATTACTTTCACAGTATCGCCGATACCACACTCATTCTTTTCATCGTGAGCCATCAACTTTGAAGTTTTCTTCATAAACTTTCCATAAAGTGGATGCTTAACTTTTCTTTCGATTGATACCGTGATAGATTTATCCATCTTATCACTTACCACACGCCCGACTCTGATTTTTCTCAGATTTCTTTGTAATTCTTCCATGGTTGGATTTTAAATTGTTGTTATTAATTGACCTCAAGCAGTATGTTGATGAAGTCTGTTTCAAGTTTTAGATTGATAAATTATTAAGTCAATAAATAATCAACGCAATAATTTGACAAATTAAAAACTTATTTTGCTGCTGTAATAGCAGTTTGCAAACGAGCCACCACTTTACGAGCCTCACGGATACGTAATGGATTCTCGATTGGAGAAATTGCGTGGGCAAATTTCAAACGAGCCAAAGCATCAGTTTCAGACACTAAAGTTGTTTGTAATTCTTCCAAACTCAATTTTTGAATTTCTGCGTTTTTCATGACTTTAATTTGAGAATTTGGTAATCTGAAAGTTTAAAAATTGATTTATTGCTTACAAAAAACGTTAAAACTATATTCTTAAAACTATTATTTTCAAATTTTCAAATTCAACATTTTCAAATTTACGATTCTTGATAATCTTTACGAACTACGAAAGAAGTACGTAATGGCAATTTTTGTGCTGCCAAACGCAATGCTTCTTGGGCAACTGCCAAAGGAACACCTGCTGATTCGAACAAAATTGTTCCTGGTTTGATACTGGCAACCCAATATTCTGGAGCTCCCTTTCCTTTACCCATACGAACCTCGGCTGGTTTCTTTGTGATTGGCTTGTCTGGGAAAATACGAATCCAAACTTGTCCTTCACGTTTCATAGCACGAGTTACTGAAATACGAGCCGCTTCAATCTGACGTGCAGTGATGCGTCCTGGTTCCACAGCTTTGATAGCGAATGCACCGAAGTCAATTTCATGACCACGAGTTGCCAATCCTCTGATCCTTCCTTTCTGTTGCTTGCGGAATTTGGTTCTTTTTGGTTGTAACATTGTTGTTAAGTCTTTAAGTCGAACAGTCGTGAGTCGTAAGTGATTGATTCTCACGACATCTGACTAAGATTTTCTAATTATCTTTTACCTCCTGGCTTGCTTCCACCGCCACCACCACGGTTGTTACCGCCTGGTTTATTTGGACCACCACCACGATTATTTGGATTAGCACCGCCTGCAGGGTTGTTGTTGTTACGACGGTCGCCTTCGCCACCACGTCCACCACGTCCACCACGACGATCTCCATCTTCACCACGTCCACCACGGTTATTACCACCACGAGAATCACCACCACCTGCGGCAGCTTGTGATGCAGCAACACCTGCGTTTGGAGAAAGATCACGTTTTCCGTAAACCTCACCACGGAACACCCATACTTTAATACCGATTTTTCCATAAACCGTCAAGGCTTCTGAAACTGCATAATCAATATCAGCACGAAGTGTGTGCAAAGGAATACGTCCTTCTTTATATCCCTCAGAACGTGCCATTTCAGCACCTCCTAAACGACCTGAAAGTTTCAATTTGATACCTTGAGCTCCCACACGCATAGCTGATGCGATAGATTGTTTCATGGCACGACGGAAGGAAATACGAGCTTCCAATTGTTGAGCGATAGTTTCGCCAATCAATTTAGCATCAATCTCAGGACGTTTAATTTCAAAAATATTAATTTGAACGTCTTTACCTGTGATTTTCTTTAATTCTTCCTTGATTTTATCTACTTCCTGACCGCCTTTACCAATCACAACGCCTGGACGGGCTGTGTTGATTGTAAGGGTAATCCGTTTCAATGTACGCTCGATGATTACCTTAGAGATTGCTCCCTTTGGAATACGTGCGGCTACGTATTTACGGATTTTATCGTCTTCTACTAATTTATCGGCAAAACTCTTTCCACCATACCAGTTAGAATCCCAACCTCTGACGATACCAAGTCTAAAACCTACGGGGTTTATTTTCTGTCCCATTTTGTATATTTAGATTTCTTGTCTAATTATTCTGAAATTACTGTTGGTGCGGTTGCAGATGCAACTACAAGGGTGATGTGGTTTGAACGTTTCAAGATTCTATGACCACGACCTTGCGGAGCTGGACGCAAACGTTTTAATGAAGAACCACCATCTACGGTTACGGTCTTTACAAATAAGTCGGCATCTTCCAACTTCACGTCTTCATTTTTGTTTTGCCAGTTAGCAATTGCCGAGAGTAAAAGTTTCTCTACGTGTCTTGCACCAACTTTTGGCTCGTATTTCAAAATACCAAGAGCCTTATTTACTTTCTGACCTCTAATCATATCAACTACGATTCTCATTTTCTGAGGGGAGGTCGGAACATTATTTAATTTAGCTACTGCTTCCATCTTTTTGAATTATGAATTACAAATTTTGAATTATGAATTAATTGATTGATTGATAGGGAAATAATTATTAAGACCTCTATAATTCACTCCATAATTCATAAAGCATAAATCATAATTTTTTAACGTTTGCCTTTATCTTTTTTTGCTGTGTGACCTCTGAAGTTACGAGTTGGAGCAAATTCACCTAATTTATGTCCAACCATATTATCGGTTACAAAAACTGGGATAAATTTATTTCCATTGTGAACTGCAAAAGTATGTCCAACGAAATCAGGTGAAATCATCGAACGGCGTGACCAAGTCTTGATTACAGACTTTTTACCTGATGCGGTCATGACTTGTACCTTGTTGTCAAGGCGATAGTCTATATAAGGTCCTTTTTTTAGTGAACGTGCCATCTACCTATTTTTTCTTTCTACTGATGATAAGACGATTTGAATGTTTGCTCGGTGTACGGGTTTTCTTACCTTTCGCTAATAAACCTTTACGTGAACGTGGGTGACCTCCTGATGAGCGTCCTTCTCCACCACCCATTGGGTGATCGACAGGGTTCATAACAACACCACGAACTCTTGGACGGCGACCTAACCAACGATGACGACCTGCTTTACCCATTACGGTATTCATGTGATCTGCATTAGAAACTGAACCAACCGTTGCCAAACATCTTGATAATACCATACGCATCTCGCCTGATGGTAATTTCAACGTTGCATATTTAGCATCACGAGCCAACAATTGTGCATACGTACCTGCTGAACGTGCCATTTCAGCACCTCCACCTGGGCGAAGTTCAATTGCGTGTACGATTGTACCAGTTGGAATGTTTGCCAAAGGAATAGTGTTACCTACCTCTGGTGCTGCTGTTGCAGATGAAATCACAGTCTGTCCGACTTTGATACCTGTTGGTGCAATGATGTAAGTTTTCTCGCCATCAGCATATTCGATTAGAGCGATACGAGCTGTACGGTTCGGATCATATTCTACTGTTAAAACGGTTGCTTCAACATCGAATTTGTTACGATGAAAGTCAATAATACGGTAACGACGTTTGTGTCCTCCACCGATATAACGCATGGCACGATGTCCGTCTGCGTTACGACCTCCTGTTCTTTTAACCACGGCTAACAAAGGCTTGTACGGTTTTGAAGCTGTTATTTCTTCAAAAGTCGGAGCAATCCTATGACGTGTGCCAGGGGTTACAGGGTTAAATTTTCTTGTAGCTGCCATTTCTGTGCTTTGTTCAATTTATCGGGATGAACTCCCATAGTGTTAATTTGATAGTATAATAATTTGAGAAGTGATTAATATAAAACATAATCAAACTCACTAATTATTGAATTTTCAAATTGGATTAAATTCCGTCATAGAAATCAATAACTTCACCTTTGGCGATTGTTACGATTGCTTTTTTGTACGTTGAAGTGATACCAGACGTTACTTTTGTCTTAGTGCTTCTTGATTTTTTCTTACCGAATTGGCGAAGTGTATTCACAGATACTACTGAAACACCATACATTTTCTTGATTTCTTTTGCAATTTCAACCTTATTAGTTTTGCTTGCAACCTCGAAAACATATTGACCGCCTTTCTGTAATTCCTGAGATTTCTCAGTAAGAATTGGTCTTTTTATGATAATGCTCATTTTCTTGATATATTTTAGCATTGAGCTTTGAGAGGTGAACTTTGAGAAAACTCATGGCTCATTGCTCATAACTCATAGCATAAATTAATTACTAAAATATGATTCGATTGTTGTAACAGCTGATTCAATGATAATTAATTGAGTAGCATTTACTAAATCATACGTATTAACTTGTCCAGCCGTTCCGATTTGTGCTTTTGGCACGTTACGTCCTGACAAGAAGATATTTTGATTGTCTTCTGGCAAAATCAACAACGTTTTCTTTCCTGTGAATGAAAGTGCTTCTATTAAGGCTAAGTATGACTTAGTTTTAGGAGCATCGAAAGTGAAACCTTCTAAAATGGTTACGTTTCCTGATTGTGCTTTGGCAGCAAATGCAGATTGACGAGCCAATGATTTTACTTTCTTATTAATCTTAAACGAATAATCTCTTGGTACTGGTCCAAAAATACGTCCACCACCTTTCATTAAAGGAGATTTAGCTGAACCCGCACGAGCACCACCCGTACCTTTTTGTTTTTTAATTTTGCGAGTTGAGCGAGAAACATCTGCTCTTGCTTTCGCTTTGTGAGTTCCTTGACGCTTATTTGCCAAGAATTGCTTCACGTCTAACCAAACTACGTGTTCATTTGGTTCGATGCCAAAGATTTCGTCAGAAAGGGTTACTTTCTTTCCTGTTTCTTTGCCTTGTATATTTAAAACTGATAATTCCATTATTTTTGATTTTGAAAATTTGTTGATTTGATTAAATTTTGGTGCGATTAAAAATACCTAACACCTTCAAATTTTCAAATCTATTTTTCAAGAATAACATAAGAGTTTTTCGCTCCTGGGATTGAACCTGAGACTACGATAAGATTTTTATCTGCGTAAACTTTCAAAATTTGTAAATTTTGAACTGTTACACGATTTCCTCCCATACGACCCGCCATACGAACGCCTTTGAATACACGAGATGGGAATGAACAAGCACCAATTGAACCTGGGTGACGACCACGGTTATGTTGACCGTGAGTTTGTCCACCTACTCCAGCAAAACCGTGACGTTTAACAACTCCTTGAAAACCTTTACCTTTTGAAGTTCCAACGGCATCCACGTAATCACCAACTGTGAACAACTCTGCGGTAACGGTTTCTCCTAATGAAAGTGGTGTGTCAAAAGATTTAAACTCAACAAGTTTTTTCTTTGGGGTGGTACCTGCTTTTTTGAAGTGACCTAAAAGAGGTTGCGTAGTGTGCTTCTCTTTTTTCTCGCCATAGCCTAATTGAATAGCACTATAACCTTCCTTTTCTACTGTTTTTACTTGCGTTACTACACAAGGACCGGCTTGGATCAGCGTACAAGCGAAGGCAGAGCCATCAGCATTGTAGAGGCTGGTCATACCGATTTTCTTTCCGATAATTCCAGACATTTTATTAGAATAAAACGTTAATAATTGATTGTAAATAAGCGATTCGAAGGTGTCACAATGACAGTCCTTGTAAATCGGACTGCAAAGGTCGGAATTTTATTTGGCAATAACAAAATTGTTTGCAAATAAATATACGTTTACAGAAGCGAAAGAAATGAAGAGAAAAGCGACAAGATGTACTCGTGCAGGACAGGAAAAACCCGTGATACGAAAGAATATTCTTGTGTAGCTTAACATTAAAATTAGTTGCTGGGCATTCAACAAATTAATCCAATATCAGTTCTAACACTCTTGTTAATTTTAACATTAACGTTGTAAATTTTGACCTTTACGAATGATTTGAGAGATTTTTATTTCTATTAATTCTTAAATTTTATCAAGTTCTGCCAACCTGTATAAAAATAAAGAAACATTTGCTCTCTAAATCGGACTGCAAAATTAGGGGTTTCTTTTTGAAATACAAGGGGTTAGTAAAAATAATTTTATCATTTTCAAAATTTCAAAGATTCAAATTTCTTCGAGTGATTTCAAAGGCGGTCATATATTCCTCAGCAGGATCTGGTATTATACCAAATTCCAATGCTTTAATTCTTTCAGAAACATATTTTTTACGCCAATCTTTTACAAAGTTTATGCCTAAAACATCAATCATTTTGTTGATTCGGTCTATTTCGGACTGGCTGAGTTTTCCACTTTTAATGTTAGCGAAGAAGATGTGTTTCTCAAAATCATAGTCCAACAGCTCGTAAGGGTCATAATCTGGGCGGTCTGGTTTTAAAATTGAGTCGGTTGGTTTATCTGCTTTTTCATGATTTACTTCATTCAAAACCATAAACAGATTATCCCAAAGCCATGATTTGGGATAATCTGTTTTTAATTTTGGATCAAAGTGTTCTAACTGACCTAAATGTTTTGATTTTCCCTTTTTAAATCTGCCTTTAATCCAATTGGCTTCATCATAATCATACTCACTTGCGAGAATTTTCATTTCAGTGTAGGCACATAATCCGCCCTGAATATGATACAAATTCATTACAATATCTTTATGAAATCTATGCGAAGCGGTATATTGAGGGTGATGTTCTTGATTGTTTTCTAATGCTTCTTCCCATTTTTTATAAACCGCAGATAGGATTTTTGATTTGTCTATTTTTCGCATTTTATTTCAAATCCCAATCAAGTTGGTCGGCTAATTTTATAATTTCTTCAAACTTTTCTTTTTTGGCTTCGGGCGAAAGTTTGTTATGCTTTAATTGACTTTCTAAAGTAGCTAATTTCACTAACTCATTCATTCTTAAATTATTAGGCTCATTTTTCATATCGAAAACTCTTTTTAAAATACCGTCATACGTTAAATATTGAGGATAAATTATGTAATTATCGACGTGTCTGCCTTTTTCAACATCATAATATAACTCTTGCTCAACATTTCCAGTTTCTTCATTGAATTTTAGTTCAACGATTTCCCAAGGCTCAAAAGAGGCTGCTACCAAAGGCGAATGCGTTGCGAAAAAGAATTGAGAATTTTCTGCCATTGAGGTATAAAAATCCACAATTTCGGTTTGAATATCTGGATATAAAGACCGTTCTGGTTCATCAAAAAGAATGATGGAATCTTTGGGTTTTAGTCCGTATAATGGCAGTGCAGTGAGTATGACTTGTTTTGTACCTGTACTAAGTGCTTCGAAGGGGATTTCTTTTCCATTTTTTTGTTGAATTTTAATGGTTTCGATATCTTCTTTTTTTTCAAAATCTAATTCTGTTTTTACTTTTAAATTGAATCGACCTATGATTTTATCTAAATAATTATCAGCTAAATCTTGGATTGGATTTGGGGTTTCTTCTCGCCATTTTCTGAAATCATTGGTGGCTTTATCAATTAGTTCTTTTGAATTTATTGGGTCTTTTAACAACCTTGAAATTTCAAGGCTCTTCCTAATTTCCGTCTCTCTATCCTCAATTACAGTCTCATTTATTGTTTCCCAGATTTGACCTATGTTATAATTTTCAAAGTTAATTATTAATTCATCTTTCAATTTAGGGTTATCAATTAATTCTGCCTTGTTACGCAGG
The DNA here is from genome assembly GCA_025356745.1 of Arcicella sp. Lineage (GTDB taxonomy): Bacteria > Bacteroidota > Bacteroidia > Cytophagales > Spirosomataceae > Arcicella. The sequence goes on along the minus strand of JANXRS010000298.1, from coordinate 1,787 downwards.
GCATAAAGGTTTTTCGGCAAATCTATGTCAGAGGGATAATTAAACAATTTAAACCAAATCTCTGATTGTAATTCCACAATATTATCTTTTTCACATTGAACCGCATAATATGAACCATTACGCATATGCACATTATAAAGACCTATTTTGATACAACCGTTTTTATGAAAAATATCAATAGACATATCTCCGTAATCACTTTGACCTATCATTATATTTTTATGCCCTTCTTGTATTTCTTTTTTTATCGAAAGTATAATTACCTTCAACACATTCAATAAAGTAGTCTTCCCTGTCCCACTCTGCCCAATAAAACAAACCTTATTCAATGGTTGTCCAGCAAGTTTATGACCTTCTGGATAAGTCAGATTCAAAGTAAAATCTTCAAATTGATGATATTTTTTGATATAAAGTTCTGAGACTTTCATGGTAGTTGCTTTAATTTTAATGCAAAATAAGTAAATAATCTCTAAAAGGGAATTTTGAATTATATCCGCTTGCTAATTTTCCTCTGACAATCCCAAAGTCCTTTATTATCTTTGTAAACCAAAATATCATTTTTATCTTATGAAAATATCTATCATCACCGTTTCTTTTAACAGTGCGAAAACCATTCGTCAGACTATTGAGAGTGTTATAGCTCAAGATTATGATGATTTAGAATATATTGTGGTGGATGGGGCTTCAAAAGATGGTACGGTGGAGATTCTAAAATCTTTTGGGAATAAAATTACCTTTATTTCTGAACCTGACAAGGGTATTTATGATGCTTTGAATAAGGGTGTGAAAATGGCTACTGGTGAAGTTATTGGAACAATTGGGGGGGACGATTTTTATCCTAATCCACAGGTTATTAGTCATATAGTTAAAACTTTTGAGGAAGCAAAAACGGATGCGGTTTATGGTGATAAGCAATATGTTAATATGGGTGATGATGAAACAATTGTACGCTATTGGCGGTCGGGTGAGTATGTACGTGAGAATTGGTTAAAAGGGTGGATGCCTCCACATTTGTCGTTTTATTTGAAGAAATCTGCTTTTTCAACGTTTGGTTATTACATTACCGATTTTACGTGTTCGGGAGATTATGAGTTGATGCTTAGGATGTTATATAAAAATAAGCTAACGGCAAAGTATCTTCCAGAGGTGGTGATGACAATGCGAAATGGTGGAACAAGTACTGCCTCTTGGAAACATCGTTATCGGGCAAATATGGAAGACCGTCGAGCTTGGCGAATTAATGCTTTAAAACCTGAATGGTACACGCTTTGGATGAAACCAATTGCTAAAATTGGGCAGTTGTTTAGGCTTTCGGCTATTGGCAGTCAGCAATCAGCAGATGGCAGTTCGTAGAATATGTAATTTCAGATATTCATTTTTAAATTATCAAAATTCATTAAAATTAAACTCCAACGGTTATAAAGCTAAGTGCTGAAAGCTGATTGCCAATAGCCACACAAAATATGCGTATAATTTTGCTTACCCAAGATGACCCTTTTTATTTGGCTCAAAATATTGATTATTTGATTAAAAATCTTCCGAAACATTCAGAGGTAGTTGCTACGGTAGTTTTTGATGTTTCACCTTTTGGGAAACGAGAATCTTTTATCAATAAACTTAAAAAAACATACGACATTTTTGGCTTGGGTTTCTTCATAAATTATGGGATTAAATTCGTACTATCAAAGTTGAATCCTGACAAAAAAGTCAGGAATGTTTTGGCTAAACACAAGACTCCTTTAATTGAGATTGAGGGAAATATTAATAAACTTGAAAACTTAGATCGG
>JANXRS010000293.1 GCA_025356745.1 Arcicella sp. | reverse complement strand
ATGAAGTATTTATGTTAACATAAACCTAAAACCAGATTCAAATTTTCATCAATTTATTATTTCTGGCAAAATTACAGTTATAAAATTGTACTATTCATTGATTTTAAACTCAAAATTGCATTTTTAAATGCGTTCAACCTGAGTAATTAATAACTAACCTATGCAAGTTGAAAAAATAGATACATTCTCAGGGCATCGTGACTGTGTTTACACACTCGAAAGGTCTTCTGAATCTTTTCAATTTTTTTCGGCAGGAGGAGATGGATTAGTCGTTAGATGGGATTTACGGAAACCCGATGCAGGAGAATTATTCGCTCAAATTCCTGCTTCTATCTATGCTTTGTGTTTTGATAAAACAAAAAATCAGCTTTGGATTGGACAAAATTTTGAAGGAATACACTTGATTGATGTAGAATCTAAGGAAGAAATTAATTCTATAAAAATTACTTCGGCTTCTATTTTTGATATAAAAATTCACCAAAATAATGCCTTCGTTGGACTATCAGACGGAACCGTTGTCGTGATGGATGTAGAGCATTTTACCGTTAAAAAACACATCAAAGCATCTGATAAAAGCGTCAGAAATATTGCCATAAATTCACTTATGAGCGAATTTGCGGTGGCGTACAGTGATTTTTCAGTAAAAATCTTTGATTTGAATGATTTTTCATTGAAATTAGTGGTGAATCAGCATACCAATTCAGTTTTTACACTATGTTATTCGCCTGATTATCAGTATTTGATCACAGCGGGACGAGACGCACATTTGAAAGTTTTAGTTGTAAATCAACAATATGATGTGTATAAAGATATTCCTGCTCATTTATTTGCCATTAATGATATAAAATTTAGTCCCAATGGAAAATATTTTGCTACTTGTAGCATGGATAAGTCCATCAAAATTTGGGATATTGACCAATTTAAACTCCTGAAAGTTATTGATAAATCCCGTCATGCAGGACATGGAACATCAATTAATAAATTATGGTGGAGTGAATATGAAGATTTATTAGTATCAGCTTCGGATGACAAACATATATCTGTTTGGAGTGTTCAATAGTAATAAATAATAAGTAACAGCGAAAATATACTAAATATTAAAATGGAACTCTTCTTTATTGTCATCAATTCATTTTAATTGAAAATAATCCAACTTTGTGTAAAATATCCTTGTTCAAAACCAAGTGAATAAATAAAAAAAACCATGAGAATTACCCCCCTTGAAATAAGACAGCATACTTTCAATAAGAGTTTTAGAGGATACGATAGTGAATCAGTTGATGCCTTCTTATTATCACTTTCGCAAGAGTGGGAACGAATTTCAGAAGATTTTCGTCAGTCGAAACAACAATTAGAAATTGCTGAAAAAGAGATAGTTCGGATGAAGGAAATTGAAAATAGTCTTTTCAAAACCTTAAAAGCAGCCGAAGATGCTCAACAAAATATTAATGCAAAAGCCGAAACCGAAGCAAGTTTAATTACGAATAAAGCTCGACAAGATGCGGAAGAAATAATACAAGAAGCACAAAAAAGTGCTGCTATGGTTATTTCAGAATCTGAAAATAAAGCAAAATTCTTGGTAGAAGATGCCGTTAATGACCTCAAAAATTATGAGCGTGACTTCAAAGCAATGGAACGTTACAAAGATTATTTGGTGGTTGAACTGAAAAGTTTTGCCAGTGATGCCCTTGACAAAGTTATTAAATTTGAAGAACGAACTAATTCAAGAACCAGTGAAGCACGGCTAAATGACCTTGACATAAAGATTTCGGAGAAAATTACAGAGCCTGTTGTAGTTTCAAGTTTTGCAGAGATAACTACTGTAGAAATTATTCCAGAATTATCCAAAAGTAAAGAACCGGTTGAAAATCAATTTGTTGAAGGTATACAGGAAGCGTATAAAACAGTTGAGGTTCAACCAGAACCAGTTTCTGTAATTTTTGCTGGAGAGATTGAAGGATCTACAAAACCAGTAATTGATACTGAAATTGATTTTGACCCTGCCAACGATTTTGATGACGAAAATCAAGAATTGCCAACAGTTCATTCTATTGTACATACAGATACACAAACTTTATTTTCATCATTTTCGGAAGTTGTTCCATTCACTGAAACATCAACTGATTCTTTCAATGAGACTGCCGATAATTTGACCAAAGAAATGAAGGCAACTCGTGGCAGACCTCGGAAATTGACAAGTAACGAAAGTGGTTTGCCCACTGTTTCTTCGATAATGCAAGAGTTGGGTAAAGATGCACCCCCAACCATATCCAACGGGGGAGGTTCATTTTTTGATGATATTTAGTGAATAGAAAATATTGCCATGCAAAAAATTTCAAGTTGATTTTACAGCTTGAAATTTTTTGTTTATACCAAGACCACGGTGTTAGGAATGAAGTTTTAGTAAAATACCCAAACTCCCTAACCCATAAATGCCTAAAACCTAAAATTATGGGAACAATTGCCTTAGAAGGCTTAGAATTTTTTGCCTATCATGGAGCTTTCGCTGAAGAACAAAAGATTGGGAATCGTTATCAAATTGATATTCAGATAACTACGAATTTATCAGGAGCAGCTGAAACGGATAAATTAAAGGATACCGTGAATTACGGAGATATTTATCAGATAATTTCGGATGTAATGAAAATTAAAGCTAAATTATTAGAATATATTGCTCAAACCATTATTTCAAGTGTTCGTGAACGCTATCCAACTATTGAAAAAATAGAAGTAGCTGTTTCTAAATTCAATCCTCCCATCGGAGGTGTTTGTACACGTGCGAAAGTAACCTTAGTAGGATAATTTATGGCTCATCAAGTAACGATAAAAGACCTAGCTCGCCACCTAAATATTTCGGTGGCGACGGTTTCCCGTGCGATACGAGATATGCCTGAAATTAAAGCTGAAACTCGAGATGCCGTGCTAAAATTAGCAAAAGAATGGGATTACCAACCCAATATTTTAGCTACTAATTTAGTAAAAAGTCGAACAAAAACTATTGGGGTTATTGTTCCTGACTTGGCCTATCATTTTTTTGCTTCGGTCATAAAAGGTATTGAAGAAGAAGCCTTTGCCAGAGGGTATAGTTTGCTGTTAACGCAAACTAGTGAACTTTATGAACGTGAATTAACTAACGTTCAAAACTTATCTCGTGGGCAAGTTGAGGGCTTTATTATTTCACTTTCTCAGGAAACTACTGATTATGAACACCTCAAACGGCTCCAACGAAAAGGAATTCCATTAGTATTTTTTGATAGAGATGCTGATGAAATAGATGTTCCAAAAGTGATGGTTGATAATGTGGGTGCGGCTTATGAAGCAACCAGACATTTAATAGAAAATGGTTGCAAAAGAATTGCTTTTTTGGCTGGGCCAACTAATGTAACCGTAAGTAATCAGCGGCAATTAGGATACGAAAATGCCCTAAAAAATGCTGGGTTAAAAATTGATAAAGCGTTAATTGTTCACGGAAATTACAATTTGCAAAAAGTGATTGAATTAACCAATGAGTTATTTGAATTGCAGGAGCCTCCCGATGGATTAGTAGTGGTTAGTGACCGATTGGCTGTTGGTGCAATTTCAGCTTTACGAGTTAAAAAAATTAGAATTCCCGAAGATGTTGCCATTGTTAGTTTCAATGATGAACCTATGTGTACCATCATAACGCCTACGCTTACGAGTGTTTCACAACCAACTTTTGAAATGGGAAAAATGGCTATGTCTCTGCTAATCAATCAGATAGACAATCTTGATAGTCAACTTAAACCAGAAGTTATTGTTTTTAAAACTGAATTAAAAATTAGAGAATCTTCCATGAAAATAAAATAGTTAGTGTACTTCATTCTAAAACATCCACTTAAATTATGAGAAAAACATCATTATTACTGATATGCTTGATAGTATCATGCTCCCTATCGGCCCAAAAAAGAAAAAAGCCAAAGAAGATTTCCGAAGAAGTTGTCGTTCAAGTGCAAAAAAAAACGCTGACGCATGAAGTTTATGATTCATGGAAAGAAATTCCTGACCGTTATATTTCAAATGATGGAAGTGTGGTCGTTTATCCTGTTAATCCACAAGAAGGAGATGGTCACGTTATGTTTCATTCTTTGAAAAGTGCAAAAAATGATTCAATTCAAAGAGGAACAGATATTCGGTTGACCGATGATTCTGAATATGCCATTTTCAAGATAAAGCCTCAACTAAATTTAGTAAAATCCATGAGGCGTTTGAAAAAGAAAAAAGATGAAATGCCCAAGGATTCCTTGGGTATTTATGGATTAAAGAGCAATCAAGTTTTAAAAATTCCCAATGTATTATCTTATAAAATTCCTGAAAAGATAGGCGGGTGGCTTGCCTATCAAATAGAAGAAACTAAGAAAATTGACAATACTAAAAGGAAAGATAGTTTAGCAAAAAGCGAAACTAAAAAGAAAATAGGTAAAAAAGAGTCGGAGATTAACGGCTATCGTTTAGTGTTGAAGAATCTAAAAACTAATATCGATCAAATATTTAGTTTTGTGACTGATTATGAGTTTACTAAATATGCTAAAAAAATAGTATTTAGTACAACTGGTAATGATTCTACTATGCTTTCGGGTGTATATGCGTATGATTTGCAGAACGGTAAATTAGAAAATATTTTTAAATCGAAAGGGAAATTCAAGAAACTATCACTTTCAGAAGATGAACAAAAAATTGCTTTCATTGCTGATTTAGATACTAATACTAAAACCCAGATTCGTTTACCAAAATTGTATTATTGGAAATTAGGGGATGAATCCGCTAAAATTATTGCCGATGAAAAACAAACCTTTGCCCCTGCAGGTTGGTATGTAAGTGATAATTATCAACCTCGTTTTTCAAAAGATGGCACAAAATTATTTTTCGGAATAAATCCTAAACCAATTGTTGCCGATACAACACTACTTCCTGAAGAAATTGTAAATGTTGAAGTATGGAATTGGCAAGATAAAAAATTGCAAACGCAACAAAAAGTAACTTTAGAAGAAGATAAAAAACAGTCTTATCTTTCGGTTGTTAATTTAGATAATCTTAAAATAATTCAATTAGGTTTCTCAGAAATCCCTACGGTTAGTTTAGATAAAGAAGCAAATCAAAATGTCGTTTTAGCAATTTCCGATGTTCCTTATTCAAATCAACATTGGGATTGGAGCAATAAAAAGGATGTTTACTTAGTGAATTTGCAAGATGGCTCACGCAAACAAATTGCGACGGCTTTGCAAGGAAATCCTGTGCTTTCACCAAATGCTCAGTATGTAACCTGGTGGTCAGCACCTGATACAGCTTGGTTTGCTTATTCAATAAAAACTGAAAAAACGATTAAACTTACTAATAATCACGTCGTAAAATATTACGATGAAGAAGATGACCACCCAGACTTACCAAGTTCTTATGGCTTTGCTGGCTGGGTTGATGATGTGAAAGAACCTATGTTTGTGGTTTACGATCGTTATGACGCATGGGCGATTGACTTGAAAAATAATGTGCCAATGCTCATTACGAGTGGTCGTGAAAAGAAGGTTCAATATCGCTACGTTAATTTGGATATTGATGATAAATTAATTTTGGGTAAGAATGCTCTATGGAAATTGGTGTATGAAAAAGATAAATCAGAGGGTTATGCGATTCCTGTGAGTCCGCTGTCGATACCTAAGGAAATTTATAAAGTTAATTATACTTTAACGAATCCAATTAAGGCTAAAAATGCTGATAATCTAATATTTACGAAACAAAATTTTCAAAATTTCCCTGATATATTTGCTTCTGATATAACCTTTCATACTATAACGAAAATCTCAGACGCTAATCCACAACAAAAGGAATACGCTTGGGGAACAGTAGAACTCGTTGATTATAAAGCATTTGATGGAACTCCGTTGCAGGGATTACTTTACAAACCAGAGAATTTTGATGCAACAAAAAAGTACCCAATGATGGTGTATTTTTACGAAAAGAATACAGATAATTTGCATACACATTATACCCCTTCGCCTATTCGTTCATACATTAATTATCCCTATTTTACTTCAAATGGCTATGTGGTTTTCGTACCAGATATTGTTTATAAAGCGGGTGACCCTGGTAAAAGTGCTTATAATTGTATTATTGCTGGGACTAAAGAAGTTATCGCCAAGGGTTTTATTAATTCTGAACGAGTTGGAATTTCGGGACACAGTTGGGGAGGCTATCAAACTGCCTATTTAGTTACAAAAACCAATATGTTCAGAGCCGCCGAGGCGGGGGCTCCTGTTTCGAATATGACTTCGGCCTACGGTGGAATTCGTTGGGAATCAGGAAGTTCACGACAATCTCAATATGAAAAAGGGCAAACTAGAATAGGAGGGACGCTATGGGAAAAGTTTGATAAATATGTTGATAACTCACCACTTTTTCAAGTTCCTAAAATTCAAACGCCTTTATTAATTATGCACAATGATGATGATGGAGCTGTGCCGTGGCAACAAGGAATAGAATTTTATTCAGCTCTTAAAAGATTAAATAAGCCTGTTTGGTTATTGAATTATAATGGAGAGAAACACGGATTGACCCAAAGAAAAAATCGTAAGGATTTCGCTAAAAGATTATATCAGTATTTTGACCATTACCTTAAAGATGCTCCTGCTCCCGCTTGGATGACCGATGGTTTACCGATGATGGAGAAAGGAATTAATCAAAAATTGGAGATTGGAAAGTGATTTATTTTTTTTATTAAATTTTAATAAAAAAAGCGTTCAGAAATATTTCTGAACGCTTTTTTTATTTTGCCGAAATGCTAGTCCGCTATTTTTAAAACAGTATTTACTGATTTTACATTAGAATAATAAATAAAATCATCATTATCGGTTACTTTAATTCGATAATTCACCATTTCTTCATTTTCGAGAATATGGTCGATGTATCGGTAGAAGAGTGTCTTGTCCGAGAATTGTCCCTTTGCTTTTGAGTTTATCTTTACTACACTTTTAAAATCACTCCCTTTCCTTTGTCGTTCAATTTCAAATCTAACAATGCCTCTTTCTTGAATGGTTAGCCAATTAATTGACATTCCACTTTTGGTGGACGTCAAGTTAAAATCTTTTAATGAATAAATAGACGGAACTTTCACCGTAAATTCATCTTGTAAACATTTTTGGTCATCTTGAACAATATATTTTGTCGTTACAGTTGGGGAAACTTGAACCGATTGATTTTTTGAATTATCATGTTGCCAATTAAAATTTCCCGTCCATGAAGCCTGTAACGGAATAGTATTTTGATTGGCTTCTAATTTTAATGTCTGTTTTTGATTCACATCTTTCAATATCGTAAACTGGTCTTTCACGGTACCATCTTCCGTAATAAATTTTGCATCCAAGCGATTTCCTTCAACTTCCAAATATAATGAACCTGGATTTACGCTATTTGAATAAATCATTGCATCGTGTGGATAGGATTTTTGTGAACCTCCATTTCCAGCTCCTACCCCATTTACTACGTAGATAATTCCGTCATTTTCAGGGACTTTACTGTCTTTTATATACGGACAAGAATCTTTTGAAGTATCATAACGACCTGTGGAAGTACTCATGCCGTGTTGTTTCTGGTTAAAAGTTGCTTCCAAACCGTGATGTCCTTTTATCATCTGTGACCGTTCGTAATTATGGCTATGACCATTTAGAACCAAATCAACTTTATATTTTTCTAGAAGAGGAACAACCCCTTCCCGTAAAAGTCGAAGTTCATTTTCCGTATCTGAATTATGCGAACCCATCGTGTAGGGTGGATGATGCCAAAACACAATTGTCCACTTCTGTTTATTAGCTTTCAAATCCTTTTCCAACCATTTCATCTGTTCGCTATCTTGGGAGAAAAGTCTTTTATCCATATCCTCACGCCCGTATGAATCTAAACTGACGAAATGAATATTGGCATAATCATAGGAATAATAGGCCTTTGACCCAGAAGGCACACCGCCAGCTTCGGCTCTTGTGGGAACAGAAAAAATACTGAAATAAGCAACTAACGGGTCTTCTATTCGATAGTTATTAGCAGTAGGTGAGTAATCATGATTGCCAGGACTTGGCAATAAAACCGTTTGTTTCATTAATCTATCAACTTGATAATATTCAAAAAAACGTTGTTGATATTCCCAATCCATTCCTTGTGCGTAGGCGTTATCACCCAAAAGTAACCATAAATCTGTATGCGTTTTTTCGGTATAATTCAAATATTGCTGATAAACTCTTTTTTGACCTTCCGTTCCCATACCCATATCACCCAATGCCCAAATAGTTACTTTCTGTTCTGTTCCAACAGGAGGATTTGTTACGAAAAAATTATCGATACTTGCTTGTAAAACAGTATTTCCAGAAGCAATCCCATAAAAATATTTGGTATTTGGTTTTAGATTATCAATCGTAATAATGTGTTCAGTTTTTTGTGAATCTTCTGATTTCGAGGCATTTAAAACATTTTGAGATAAACCAAAATTGATTTTTGAAGATGTTGGAACGTCAGTTCTCCAACGAATCATCATACTGGTAGGCGTGGACATTTGCAGGTATGGTCCTCTGGTTATTTTTTGGGAAAAAGAGGTATAGGTTATCATCACAAGTAATAATAACTGCCAAACCAGATTTGATTTTTTCGAATGGATGATTATTAAATTTAACATTTTATTATCTATATGTTTATGACTTCTGTTTATATTTACGTAATTACAAATTCAATTCCTAACGTTTCCAAATCATCTTCTCCTAATTCAGAAGTCTCAATGAACATCTTCAAAGATTTGCCTTCGCCATTCATACGTTTTCATTCAGAGGAAGCATCATCCAAAATGGTTAATAGAATTTCCCGAACTTCGTCATTTTCTTCGGAGAGAAAATCGTCATAATTTCTGAAAATCAGATAAATATGGTCTTCTTTTAACCAATCCAAATCATTTATCATCTCGTCGAAAGCATCAAGATTATTCCCAAAATTATCTGGAAATTTAAGTTGAGATGAAATTGAATCATAGAGTTTATCCAAGGTATCAATATGTTCTCCGTCAATGATAGCTACCAACGTTTTTTCGGTAGAATGTTCATCGGAGATGGTGTTTAAAATTGTGTAATTTGCCATCTGTTTGGTTATTTGAAAAACAAAAGTAGTACAAACCTTGAATTTTGTACTACTTCATTGGTAGAAATTCTACACGAAAATTATCAATAAAACTGAGGGTAAATCTACTTTTGAGTGAGTAGGATAATTATTTCCTTAGCCGTGGTCAGTGTCAAACTGGGACACGTAGTTTTAACAAGGTGCGAAAGTGAAAACTTGAGTGTAATTTTCTGATTATCAATTACTTATAATTTTAAAGATTTCTTGTGCATTGCTTTCGCAAGTTGGTCAGTAGGGACACAGACCACGGCTTTAACGCTTAGTTGTAAGGTGAAGTTTTTATTTTCCAAAGTAGTTTGAAATTTTCATGTTGTAAGTCGTAATAGTTTTAAATAAGTTTGTCAAGTTCTGGATTTGTTCTGTCAAAACCTTGTATTGTATTGAAACATTATTATATTCATTTTCAAACGCAGAAAACTCTGGAAACTTGTCTAAAAAGGTTTTGTTCAATTTTTCAAAGTCAATGTTATTACCATCTAATTCTTTTGAAACGATTAATTGTCTTCTAATTTCATTTTTATGTCTCATATAATTTCCTACTGTGCAAAAAGCTGTGATTTAGATTTATGCAGTTTTTTGCCAGTATTTATTCCATTGGTTATTAATTTCTAATGTTTTTAGGATAGTCAAAGCCCCACTTCCTTTTTGAGACCAACTTTGTCCTTTCTTTTTCT
>JANXRS010000279.1 GCA_025356745.1 Arcicella sp. | reverse complement strand
TAATGCTATTATTACTTTAACAATCAAATTACTAACTGAATTTAAAAATATCCAGTCATTCTATCAAGAATTATATTGTGTACTTTTAGTAGATGAATTTCAAGATACAAATATTCTAAGTTATTGGATTTTAACACTTTTAATAGGAGACAAAACTAAATTAATTTTTCTTGGGGACGAATTACAAAGAATTTATGGTTTCATTGGAGCCTATAATAAACTATTTGATAACTCAACAAGTAGATTTAAATTGAAAGAAATTAAACTCAGCAAAAATTATAGATTTAGCAATAATGCTGATATGCTTTTGTTAGACCAAAATATTAGGAAAAATGCAGAAAAAATTGACAATCAGACAATTATAAATAATGCAATTATAAATTTTACACTTTGCGATAATCAAGAACACGAAGCACAAAATATAATCTTAACAATTAAAAATATACAAAGCCAGAACCCTCAGTCAAAAATGGCAATATTAGTTAAAAGTGGCAAAAACAGGAATACGCTTAAAATAATTGAAGTTCTTCAGCAAAATAATATCTCTTTCTTTTTTGGTTTATTTACAGATGATGATACAGAATATACCTCCTTTACAAACACTTGTTCATCTATTTTTTCAAAATTGCTGGTGGATAACTTCCTCATTACTAAGAAGTTTACTAAGGGGTTGTTAAAAGAAGTTACAATTTTCTATGAGGATAAAATAGGATTGAATTCTATAATAGATTCATCATTAAAACTTCTTGAAATTTTTTGTGACAAGTTATTTACAGAATTTGCTTCATCAACAAATGAAGAAAAAATAGGTCTAATACGAGAAACTTTTGAAAATAATAATTTGAGACAATACATTGAATATGTTGATTCAAACGTAATATTCTCTACAATTCACGGGGCAAAAGGTTTAGAGTGGGATTTTGTAATTATGCCAGACTTAGAGCAAAATATCTTACCTTTTTTTCAAACAACTTGTAGAATCTGTAATTCAAGTTCAAATTGTAAAATTAATGTTTCATCAAATATTTTTTTGGAAGAATTAAGTGTTTTCTATGTTGGAGTTACAAGAGCAAGAAAAAATATTTATTTTTCTGCGAGTAAAACACAGATTTACAATAATGGAACAGCGGGAAATAAGAATGTAAGTTGTTTTTTGAAATTGAAAGGAATACAATTTAAAGTATAAAACAAAAAAGGTGTAAACATCAAATAAACTGACATTTACACCTTTAATTTTGGGTAATAGTACCGGGGACGGGAATCGAACCCGTACGAACTTACGTTCACAGGATTTTCGTACCACTATAGCTTTCGCTACGACTGCCGAATTGCAGTTTTGGGGTCTGGACTTTCTCTTTACCATATTATGAAAAACATAACGTAGGTACTGCCTGTCAAGTCTCTACACCTTCCAATCCATTTCTGAAAAGGCTTGGCTCGGGATTACCATCAGCTAAACTGTTAAGGCTTCCCCGAATTTAAGCAGTTCTACTTCAATCATTTCTGACTGAGCACTCAAATTTTTAATGTTTTTGGCTCTATAATTTTCCGTTAAAGCATGGCAATTAGGACACAAGAGCATTAGATTATCTAATTGATTGTTGTATCTATTTCCGTCTTTGTGATGTAATTCCAAAGGAATTGGTTTATTCAACCATTTCTCTAAACTACATGATTCACATTGATGAATTTTTATACTTTCTTTCAATAATCGTTTCCTTAACTTGTGACTTTGATAATTATATTTTCCTTCAAAAATTTCTGATAATGAAATAACATTTTCCTTTTGAGTCTTTGTTAAACCTTTACCTGATTGATTGGAACTAAAACAGTTCAATCTTTTTGCATGAAAACATAATGTCTTATAATTCATCTCCAACTTAATAGCCGCTTGATTCATACTTGAAGAAGATTTGCATACTTCTATAAAATACTTTTCAAACTGTGGGTCAAAACTATAACGTGCCATTTTGTGAAATTTATTAGCGATTTCACAAATATAATAACGTTTAATTACTTAAACCAAAAATTCAAAGAACTAAGTCCTGCGTGTCTACCAGTTCCACCACCCTGGCATGATTCTGAGATTACTCTCTTCCTCGTAAACTTAAAAAGCACCTTGCGGTGCTTATAATAAGCTGAGCGAAAGACCGGGTTCGAACCGGCGACCTCAACCTTGGCAAGGTTGCGCTCTACCAGCTGAGCTACTTTCGCATATTGTACTGGTTAATTGTGATACAAAATTAGTGTTTTCAGACTTTGTATGCAAATATTTAATGAAAAAAATATAATTAAAATATGTAACAATACTCATAATTATCTGATTTTCTAAGGTTTACGATAACGAATAGACTAATGAAAACGTTCCATATAAATGAGTAGAGATAGGATTTAAGAGGGTTTTAGAATAGTTTTGTATTAATTTTGTTTATAACCCTAATGAAAAAGAATCTAATTACAATCACTATTTTATTATTTACCATCAGCATTGGTCATGCTCAACATTACAAACATTTTACGTCATGGAATAGAATAGCCTTACAAAAAAAAATAAACGAACATTGGGAAATTATAGGCGATGTTCATTGGCGAAGACAAAGTGACTTCACCTCTCCAAGCATTAATCCACTGGCTTCGAAGCTAATGGAAGGAATCAGAGTTACAACCACTTATCGCATCAATAGCTTTGCCTTTTCTTTTGCTCCTTTTTTGATGCACAGCTCTCAACTTTATAGTAAAAATCTTGATTTAGCTCGGCCCGATAGATTTGAGATTAGACCCACCTTTTTTACGGAGTGGACAAAAGTATTGAGTTCCACCTGGAGTATTCGTTCACGATTAGGATACGAATATCGTATATTTAAACGTATTGACGATGTGTGGGGAGATGAACAGGCACGACTAAGACTTCGATTGCAATTACGATATGGTTGGGATAAAAAAAATACTATTATTGTTAGTGAAGAACCCCTTTACAACATTCCGCCTAATATGCCAGCAAATTCTTTTAATCAAAATCAATTGTATTTTGCTTATAATCATGCTTTTTCACCGTATTTTTCAACTGAGATTGGCTACATTTGGAATCATCGCCAAAGAACTTCACTGGTAGAATTTGATGAAGAAAATATATTACAAACACATTTTATTTTTAGATTATAAGTAAAATTAAACATTCACGCAAAGGAGCAAAAGCACAAAATTTTGATATTTAAATAAATTAATTCCTTCACATTTTTACAACTTTACGTGAAGAAAAGCCGTGTTACATACAATTCTGTATGGCTTTTTCGTTGGAGTTACTAAAGATTTTATTTATTTTAACATCATGAAAAAGCTAATTCTTTTAACTATTATTTTTGCTTGTTTTCAAGTAGAATCGGAAGCGACCAATAATGTTTCTTACAAAAATACTACCATTTCTGAAACATCATCAGCGGTAAAGACAACGGTGAAACGTCGTCGAAAAAAAGGCTTTCTTTGGGGTTTATTTAAGAAAAATGACTGCGGTTGTCCAAAACATTAAGCTTAAATAATAATTATTGCTCTGACAGGGAATGGAATCCCAATGATTCATAGATTGAACAAAGTAATTGAATAATTTTTGAAAGGTGTAATCATTTTTTAGTATTTTTATTCCTTAACTACCTTGTTTTAATCAGTATCATGATTTTTTCTTTACATGAAACTACTCAAACCATTAAAAATTTATTAGACAAAGCAAAATCAGGCATATTAATTTCTGAAAAAACAAGGGATAGAGTAGCGAGGGAAATGATATTTTTATTGACTGTACCGCCATTCCAGAAGTTATTGGGTTTATTAGATTTATTGAACACTATTGCCACCTCAAAAGACTTTGAAATAATTGATAATCAGCCAGATAAATATGATTTGCCAGCCATTGATTTAGATAAAATTAATAAGATTTACGCTTACGTAATTGAGCACTATACGCAAGATATTAATTTGGAAGCTGCCGCCCGATTGACTAATATGACAGAGACGGCTTTTTGCAGATATTTCAAGAAAGTAACGAAGAAAACATTTTTAGATTTGGTAACTGAATTTAGAATTAAACATGCCTGTAACTTACTTAACTCTACTGATAAACAAGTAGCAGAAGTATGTTTTGAAAGTGGTTTTGGCAATATTTTTCATTTCAATAAACCGTTTAAAGCACTGACAGACTACATTCCACTGAATTATCGGAAGATGTTTTTGGCTACCATTTGAGACTTTTTACCCTACCATCATCAAATAAGTATGGTCTTGAAGTACTTGTTTCAAAAACTTCATATTGTCCATATCTGACTGAATACCAATAACTTCCTTCACTTTTTGGGCAGCTTCTCCTACTAAAATACTATTATTTTCCTCACTACCTTTTTTCAGAACGGCCCTAATAGTAACAATGTCACGGTCGGATAAAAGTGATGCCTCCGAGAACATTGGCACATAACCCTCTTGTATTTTTTCTTGTTTTAATTGTGCTAAACTGACAGTTTCTTTCAATTTTACCACGGCGGTTCCTGCAGCAATATCACCCAAACGTTGCCCTTTCCCATTAACAGCTACAACGATTAAAGCCACCATTGAACCAAATATTCCCGTATCTACTAACCTAAATATCCATCGCATAAGGTATGCCCCAAGAGTAGGCGAAGTACCGTCTAAAGCTAATACTCGAACACTCATTGCTCGTTTCCCAAGGCTTTGCCCATTCATAAAAACCTCAAAAATTAGGTCATAAAGCATGACGGGGAGAAGCATAAAAACAAAGGAAATGACTATTCCAATCTTACTACTCAACAATGAACTACCTAAGCTAGAATATAAGAGTGCAAAAATCAAAAACCATGCAATGAAGATTACCCAGTCAATAAGATGAGCCAAAATACGGTCGCCAATACTGGCAGGGGTAAACGAAAGAGCTACATTTTGGGTAGTCTGTATTTGAATTTGACTCATTAATACCGTGTTTTTGTAAAAGTTTTGTATCTTTCCGAAAGTTAAAATAGATAGCTGGTTTTAGCAAGTCCGAATCTTAATATACACTCATAACTTCATGCGGGAAGCAGTATTTAAAAAACAGAACATCGACAAATGGCAAATGTTTGAGCAAGATACACTCACTTTCAATCCTGACGTGCTTTCTGAACGATTTATTCAACTGACTGACGACCTTTCTTATGCTCGAACATTTTATCCAGAATCTCCCACAACAAGTTATTTGAATGGATTAACGGGAAAATTCTTCGGGAAAATTTATACCAATAAACGAGAAAAAGCCAATCGTTTTATTTTGTTTTGGAAAGAAGAATTACCCTTTCTTTTGTATAACTACCAAAAAGAACTATTATATTCCTTCATTATTTTCATGATTGCTGCATTAATTGGAGCAGTTTCGGCGGCTTACGATGATTCTTTTGCGAGATTGATTTTAGGTAGTGATTACATTGATATGACCTTAGAAAACGTAGAAAAAGGTAATCCTTTGGCTGTTTATGGTAGTCAAGACGAACTAAATATGTTTTTTATGATAACCATAAATAATATCCGAGTTTCCTTTATTGTTTTCGTAATGGGGCTATTTTTCTCAATTGGTTCGGGATATTTTCTGATTACCAACGGAATTATGGTCGGCGTTTTTCAGTATTTTTGTTACCAACACGGTTTTTTAGAAACATCTTTATTGACGATTTGGCTTCATGGAACTTTAGAAATTTCTTCCATTGTGATTGCAGGTTGTGCAGGTTTAGTGATGGGTAATAGTCTCATTTTTCCGAAAACTTCTACTCGCTTAGAATCCTTCAAAAAAGGGGCTAAACAAGGCTTAAAAATAATAATTGGTTTAGTACCTTTGTTCATAACAGCAGGATTTATTGAGAGTTTTCTAACCCGAAGACACTTGGGACTTTGGTCAAGTTTAATGATAATTATTCCTTCAGGAGTGTTTATTATTTGGTATTTTGTTATTTATCCGATTGAGTTAAATAAAAGGAAAATGAATTTTCAATAGTGTAAAATATAAATCCTATCACATAATGCTTGCTTACCAATTCCCCAATAACGCTATTCAATGAAAAAGGATATGATTATACTTCAACAAGAACGGGATTTTGGCGATAAAATTAATGCTACTTTTAGCATCGTTTCCAAAAATTTTAAAACCTTATTTTTATCACTACTTTACTTTGCGGGTCCATTGGCTTTGATTGGGGGTATTGCTAACGGGATTGTTCAAAGTTCGATGTTGGGTTTGGCTTCTCAAGGCACAACAAAACCTCGTGGAACATCACCAAGTGAAATTTTTGCAGATGCTTTTGGAAAAAACTTTTCCTATGTTTTTTCATTTGATTACTTAATCTCCATCATATTTTTGATTTTAGCATCAGTGACCGTTTCAATCACAACGTATGCTTTTATTATCGAATATAGAGATAGAGACCAGGAAGAACCTATCACCGTTGAACGTGTTTGGGCGAGAATGAGAGCAATTTTTCTTCCTGTTTTGAGTAGTTATGGAATAGTTTTATTAATCATTTTTATGATTGTGTTGATTTTTGGAGGAATTATTGGAGCTTTAGTAAATAGTGGTAGCGGTGTTCTTACAGGATTTTTATCCGTAATATTGGTGCTGATTGCCTTCATTCCAATCCTCTATTTTGGCATTATGTACTCACTCAGTCCCGCTATTGTTGCCTACGAAGGCATTAGTATTTGGGAGGCACTTAGCAGAGCAAAATTTTTGATAAAAGATAAATGGTGGTCCACTTTTGGCTTAATTATAATTATTGCCATTATTAATTCCTTTGTATCCATGATATTTGCCGCACCTGTAATGATTGTTACCTTCATGAAATTGTTAAATGTTGGCGGAAATATTTCTGGAAATCTTCCATTGATTATTACAACGGTAATTTCCACGGTTGGGCAAGTCGTTGTGTCTTCACTCACCTACGTAGCAATCAGTTTTCAGTATTTTAATTTAGTAGAAAAACGAGAAGGAACAACCCTAAAAACGTTAATTCAAAGTATTGGGCAGAAGAAATTAGATTTGAATGAAGATGGAGAATATTAGCAAGAAGAATAATTGCAGGCAGACGATAGTCAGGCGAAAAGGTGAGCATTGTCAAATTAAGCGGTCTAATTATCGTTTGACCTTGTCAAAAGTAGCTCTATTTTGTGTTCTAATCTGCTCTTTCACAAGTTCCATTTCAGCTATTCCATCGAAAATACACTACCAAACCTTAGCTCAAGATTCTACAAACACAAC
Source organism: Arcicella sp. (assembly GCA_025356745.1). Taxonomy (GTDB): domain Bacteria; phylum Bacteroidota; class Bacteroidia; order Cytophagales; family Spirosomataceae; genus Arcicella. The sequence continues at coordinate 10,138 of JANXRS010000279.1, read as the reverse complement.
CATCCGAAAGCCTTCAGAAAGTGAAATGACAGCTTTTAAAAAATCGAAAGATTATCAATATGGTGTTGAAGAATCACAGGTTTTGGATACATGGTGGAAACGTTTACTGAGGCGTTTGTTCAATTGGTTTGGAAACCTTTTCACGGGTGTAGGAAATCCAACATTTTGGAAAACAGCCGTTTATATTTTTGTTGCCAGTGTGGTAGTATATGTAACCCTAAAATTAATGGGCGTTGATTTTTCTGGATTATACCGAAAGAAAAATACTAATGAAATTCCTTACGAAACGCTCGGAGAGAACATTCATACTATTGATTTTATAAATTCAATTGCAGAAGCAACTACACAAAAAAACTATCGTTTGGCAGTTCGATTATATTATTTAAAAGCCTTAAAAGAACTAACCGACCGTGAAATGATTGATTGGCGAATCAATAAAACTAATCGTTCATACGTTTATGAACTAAATTCACCAATTTTACGTCCAGATTTTGAATACATTACTCGTCAATTTGAATATGCTTGGTACGGTGATTTTCCCGTTGATGAAGAACAATTTATAAGTATTAAAAATCAATTTTTAACCTTCAGTAATTCTGTTTTTGCGAACGGATAATGAAAACTAATTTATGAAATCATTGAGTATAATCCTTCTTGTTACATTGTTAATTACCCTTACATTCTCTTCTTTTAAGTCTCAAACACAAGTAGAAGACGATGAAGATTATGATACGCTCAATTATCAATCCATGAATATTTCTGGCATAAAATTGGGAACAAATTATGGCATAATCTTAGAGAAATTAGGAACACCCGACTCTGTCAAAAAAGAGGAAACACCTGACGCTCAAGCATCTAATCATTTTGAAATATATTTGTATGGTAAAGATGCTTTTTTTGTAATGGATGAAAATGTAAGTGGTTTTGAACTGATAACGCCAAAATTTAATATTCAAAATTTAGGCGGTTTGAAGGTTGGAGACCCAATGAATAAAGTAAAACGACGCTTTCCAAAATCATACAAACTTCGTGATGTTGACAATACCGTTGATGATTGGGTCACAACCATCAGCATTCAGTTTGGTGTAAGTGACTCGTTCCTAGAAATTACCGTTCAGAACGATAAAATTGTGGGCTTAGCCACTGTTACCGATGACGGAACGGAAGAATAACCAAGCATGAAACAACACCGAATTTACCTCATCATCTTATTAAGTACCATCATTGGTTTTATTTTAGTTGAAATCTACAAACCTAAACCAATTGATTGGACTCCCACTTTTTCCAACAAGGACAAAATTCCTTACGGTTGCGAATTGTTATATAAAGTTCTACCCAATGTTTTCCCAAATCAGAAAATTTTGGATGAAAAAGTGCCGATTTTTAGTAAAAAAAGAAAGGTAAAACTCCCTCCTAAAAGTAATTATTTATACATTTTTAGTTATTTCCGAGCCGATTCATTATCACTCGTAAAACTCTTGGATTATGTTCAGAAAGGCAATTCGGTTTTTATTGCTTCTGAGAATTTTTTTGGTCTTGACGATACGCTCCATTTTCAAACTTCTTACATAAAAGATTTAGACATCAATGATTCTACAAGTATCAATTTCGTTAATCCAACTATTAGAAAATCAAGCGATTATAAATATCATAATCAAGCAGCAGATACTTATTTTGAAATAAAAGATACTACAAAAAGCAGAAAATCCTTTACTATTTTAGGGAAAAACAGCAAAGGATTTCCCAATTTTATTCGAGTTAATTTTGGGAAAGGAACATTTTTTTTGAATACTATTCCTATGGCTTTTACCAACTTTTACATGGTAAAAAATGATAATTCAGATTATGCTTTCAAAGCCCTCTCCTATTTGCCCGAACAACCAACTTTTTGGGATGAATATGTAAACAAAATGTCGATTGGGAAATCTGTGAAAAGCATTTCGAAATCTCGTGAAGCTAAAGGTGAGGAAGATATCCAAGAATCACCTTTTAAGTTCATTGTGAGTCAGCCTGCCTTGAAGTGGGCCTATTTTATCACTCTATCTGGCTTATTAATTTACTTGATTTTTGAAGGAAAACGTCGTCAGCGAATTATTCCCATCATAGAAGCTCCCAAAAATACTTCTTTACAATTTGTGGAAACGATTGGGAGTCTTTACTATAATCAGAAAGACCATAAAGCCATTGCTGAAAAGAAAATTACGCACTTGCTCGCATACATACGCACGAAATTTTATTTAAAAACGACTGACATTGACCAAGAATTTAAAACCGATTTGAGTAATAAATCTGGCATTTCACTACTAGAAATCAACGACCTTTTTAATTATATTTCTTTTGTTCAAAATAATGATTATATCACTGAAAATCAATTAATTACATTAAATGAACAGATAGAAAATTTTTATAAAAATGTGTAAATTAAAATTAACGTAATGGAATTTGAATCAAGAATTGACCTTAGTGAACTACACGAAGCCGTAACTAATATTAGAGCCGAAGTAGGTAAAATTATTATCGGACAACAAAATACCATTGACCTCTTATTGACTGCCATTTTTGCTGATGGTCATGTGCTTTTGGAGGGTGTTCCAGGCGTAGCTAAAACCTTGATAGCAAAATTATTAGCTAAAACCATTTCGACAAATTTTAGTAGAATTCAATTCACGCCTGATATGATGCCTTCGGATGTTTTAGGAACGGCAGTTTATAACCCAAAAACAACAGAATTTGATTTTAAACAAGGTCCAATTTTCTCGAATATTGTTTTGATTGATGAAATAAATCGTTCGCCAGCCAAAACCCAAGCCGCATTGTTTGAGGTGATGGAAGAACGTCAAATTACCAATTCTGGGACAACTTATCAGATGTCATTTCCATTTTTGGTAATGGCAACACAAAATCCAATTGAACAAGAAGGTACCTATCGTTTGCCTGAAGCTCAGTTAGACCGCTTTTTATTCAAAATTGTGATTAAATACCCAACTTTTGAAGAAGAAATAAAAATACTTCAAGGCAATCATAAGCGTTCTGTCGAACAGACGAATAATCCAGTTGCCATGATGCAAGCCGTTATGAGTATTGAACAATTACAGAATCTTAGAGCCAAGGTTCGATTGGTATTGGTTGAGGAAAAAATATTGGAATATATTGCCAAAATCACTCATGAAACTCGTAATTCAAAATTCTTATATTTAGGGGCATCTCCCCGTGCTTCAGTGGCTTTACTAAATGCTTCAAAAGCCCTCGCTGCTATTCGTGGACGTGATTTTGTTACACCTGAAGACGTACAGGAATTAGCAAAACCAGTACTTTGTCACCGAATAATTCTTACGCCTGAAAAGGAAATGGAAGGCTCAACGGCAGAAGATGTAATTGCCCAAATTTTGCAGAAAATTGAAGTACCCAGATGATTGCAAGCGAAACCTTAATTCGTGAAGATAGTACAAAATCGTTTAATCAAAAATCAAAATGACCGATATTCTCTTGCTCATTGGTTCAATAGTTTGCCTTCTTGTAGGTTTAGCTGGGGCAGTTCTACCTTTGCCTGGTCCTCCTTTAAGTTTGATTGGATTATTCCTTTTACATTATTCCAAATATGCCCAATTTGACCGTTCAACGCTGACTTTCTTTGTTATTTTGACAGTAGCGATGAGCATTTTCGACTATTATGCACCCATTTGGGGAACTAAGAAATTTGGTGGGACAAAATACGGTTCGTGGGGCTCAACCATTGGGCTATTGGTAGGACTTTTTTTTACTCCAATCGGAATGTTTTTGGGAGCATTTTTAGGGGCTTTTCTGGGAGAAATACTTGGAAAAACAGAACCCAAAATAGCCTTAAAAGCGGCTGTTGGGTCATTTATTGGCTTAATTACTGGAATCGTGGGAAAAGTAATTTTGTGCTTGGCAATGATGGTTTTAGCGGGAATGGCAATTGGGGAATACTTTATGATGATGAGTTAAATGGCACACGGATTTTAGGGATTAGACAGGATTAAAAGTCTTAATTTTTTTAAATTTTAATGTTTATATATTCATTATCAGTGAGTGAAAATATAAGCAAATCCGTGTCTAATCTGTTAAATCCGTGTTCCAATCTACATCTGCACCACCACAGGAGCTTTTTTCCCTGCCAATTGTCCGCAAGCCGCATCAATATCTTTCCCACGTGAACGGCGAACGTTAATAATCATATTTTTTGCTTCTAAATATCCTGCAAATTTTGCCAATGTTTGCGGGTCAGTATTGGTATAATTTGCCTCCGCAATTGGATTATATTCGATGATGTTAATTTTACAAGGAAACTGTCTGGCAAACTCCCAAAGTTCGTGGGCATCTTCCAATGAATCATTAAAACGATAAAAAAGAATATATTCCAACGTGATTCTACTGCCTGTTTTTTTGTAAAAATGTAACAACGAATCCTTCAAAGCCTCCAAGGTATTTGACTCGTTGATGGGCATAATTTCGTTGCGTTTTACGTCATTAGCAGCGTGAAGTGATAGTGCCAAATTGAACTTAACTTCATCATCTCCTAATTTAGTAATCATCTTTGCAATACCTGCCGTCGAAACCGTAATACGCTTTGGAGACATTCCCAACCCTTCTGGAGAAGTAATATAATTAACTGATTCTAAGACGTTTGCATAATTCAACAAAGGCTCGCCCATGCCCATATATACGATATTGGTAAGTGGCGTTTGATAATGCGATTCTGCTTGGTCACGGATTCTGACTACTTGATCATAAATTTCGGCGGCATCAAGATTACGTTTTCTGTCCATGTAACCCGTTGCACAAAACTTGCAAGTCAGCGAGCAACCCACCTGAGAAGATACACAGGCAGTCATGCGGTCATCATTAGGAATCAATACACCTTCGACTAAATTTTTATCGAATAATTCAAAAGATGATTTTATTGTACGGTCAGAACTGACCTGCTTTTCAGCCACTTTCACCGAACGAATTTCAAAATGTTCAGTCAATAATTCACGGGTTTTTAAGGAAAGATTGGTCATTTCCTCAAATTCTTGAACCGATTTTTTCCAAAGCCATTCATAAACCTGTTTTGCTCTGAATGCTTGTTCTTTATGTTCTGTCAAAAACTCCTTAATTTGAGCAATTGACTGTTTGCGTATATCTTTTTTGATGATGGTTTCCATGATGACAAAAAAAGAGCAAAGATTTTCGTCTTGGCTCTTTCAGGTTTTATTTTTACAAATTTACAAAGAAAAATTAGTAGTTCACAATTACATCGCCTCCAACAACAATTCTGCCAAGTCATAAACTTTCACAGTATCCTCTTTTTCCTTGTTTTTTACACCATCAGACATCATTACCATACAAAACGGACAGGCTACGGCAATGGTAGTTGCTCCTGTTTCAAGGGCTTCTTCCATGCGTTCGATATTTACCTCTTTGAATCCTTTTTCGGCATCTTTGAACATTTGTCCCCCACCTGCACCACAGCAAAGTCCTTTAGTTTTGCAGCGTTTCATTTCCACTAAATCAGCGTCTAAAGCCTCCAAAACTGCTCTTGGGGCCTCATAAATATCATTGGCACGTCCCAAATAACAGGAATCGTGGTAAGTAATTTTTCTGCCTTTGAACTCACCACCACCCGCTAATTTTACTTTTCCTGCATTAATTAATTCTTGTAAAAAAGTAGAATGATGAATGACATCGTAGTTTCCGCCCAAAGCTGGATATTCATTTTTCAAGGTATTAAAACAGTGCGGACAAGCCGTTACAATTTTTTTAATACCATAACCCTCAAGCACTTGAATGTTCATAGTGGCTTGCATTTGGAATAAAAATTCGTTTCCTACTCTACGGGCAGGGTCGCCCGTACAAGATTCTTCTGTTCCTAAAACGGCAAATTTTATGCCTACTTGGTTCAGGATTTTACAAAAAGCAATCGTTACTTTTTTGTAACGGTCATCAAATGAACCTGCACAACCTACCCAAAAAAGTATTTCGGGCGTTTCACCAGATGCTATCATTTGTGCCATTGTAGGCACTTTATACTCAATTTCTTGTATCATTATTATAATTTTATAGTCTCTCTATTTTTAAATATGTAACTTTATCTCTTAAACAATAAAAAACGAATTTATCATGCCTTATAGCGATTTCAAATCTCTTAAACAACTCGAAAAGCAATTCGGTATTACTTATACTTTTGACCATATTTTTGCTGATATTCAACCAGTTACACCTTCTCATTATCTTACGCATGACTTATTAGAAGCCCATGATTACCCAACATATCCAAGTGAAAAGGCAAAATCCGAGTTAATGATTATGCCTGTTATCAAGGAAATAAAACGAAATAATCCCAGTTTTCAGGTGTTTTCAGGTTTCAGTTTTGACGTAGATTCTTCGCAAGGACTCAATGGATTTTGTGATTATTTATTCAGTAAAGAACCGAAAATTCTTGAAATAAAATCACCTGTTTTTTGTGTTGTCGAAGCAAAAGACCGAACCGTTGAAGAAGGTTTCGCTCAAGCGGCTTCTGAAATGTACGCAGCTATTTTATTCAATGAATCGGAAGGTCGTCCCACACCAACAGTTTTTGGATGTGTTACAAATTCTGATGTTTGGGTATTTCTACGTCTTGACGAAAAAAAATTAACTATTGACGAAACAAGATATTATTTAATTGAATCCAGTTTAACAAATCTGTTAGGAGCATTTAATAAAATTGTTAATTTTTTTAAATAAATAACTGATAATCATTATTTTAAACACAAATATTTTTAATTTCTTAATTCCTTCTGCATTTCTCTCGCCGTTTTTCTTGAACCATCATGGCTCCAACCTGGTCGTCCAAAAATATAATTTAAGGTATGTTTTGGGTTTGAAATTACATCTTTTCCCATATCAATCCATTCCCCGAAAGCAATTTTTACAGGATTATTCGTATTAACATTTTCGACTAATCCATACGTTGGTCGATCGGTTTCTTCGATAAAAGTGCCAAACATTCTGTCCCAAATAATCATGATTCCTGCATAATTTTTATCCAAATATTTCACATCTGAACCGTGATGAGCCCGATGATGCGAAGGCGTATTAAAGATATACTCAAAAGGTCGCCACATTTTGCCGATAGTTTCGGTATGAATCCAATACTGATACAACAAACTAACTTGTTGCATCACCAAAATTACAATTGGATGAAATCCAACAATGGGCATCCAGAGATAGAATATGTAGGAAAATGTTATATTACCCGTCCAAGTTTGGCGAACTGCCGTAGCTAAATTATATTTTTCAGAGGAATGATGAACCTTGTGAGATGCCCAAAAATAACGTATTAAATGAGCTTCTCTATGAAACCAATAGTAGCTAAAATCGTCAGCAAAAAACGCCAAAACCCACATCCACCAAGCAGAGCCATCAAGTGTGAAAACGTGAAAATTATCGTAGAGATACCAAAATATCACTGCCATAATGGTTTTTGTAATCAATCCTGAGAGCAAATTACCAAAACCCAGTGCAACTGAGGTAAATGTATCTTTAATATCAATACGTTCCCGTTGTTCACGATACAAGAAAATACCTTCTACCAATATTGAAATGGCAAAAAAAGGAACTGCGTAAAGAATTAGATTTGGTGGCATGAGCGTTATTTTAGTTTACAATTAACAGTTTGAAAACCATACATTCACTTAAAACATTAATTTAAAACTTCATCTAAAAACTTCTCCGTTTCTTTCTGAATATTTTCCACATCTTTTGACAAAATTGGCGAAGCCAGAACGTGATTCCCAGCATTCTGGAAAGCCACTTTTTGCTTAGTTGACGAGCCTAATTCATCAAACATTTTCAACATGGCAGGTACAGAAACCACTTTATCTTGCTCTTCTTCGTTCTTGTAATAATAACCCATAAAAGCGGGACATTTTATCTTCGCAAATGTCTCTGGAATCATCACATTTGTTAGAAGGTTCTGCAAGGCAATTACGCCATTCAAATGGTAATGCTGACACCAATATTTAGCGTGTTGGGCATTAGTAGCCGCAAAATCACGTACTTCCGAACCCGTAACGGCTTTTCCCATTGCTAAACCCCAATGATTATCCAACAATTCAGCATTGCTATCATACAATTTTATGCAGGGCGAATACATTACGATTGCCTTAATTTCGGGATGCTTTGAGGCTAAATAAGTCGTTAAAGCACCACCGAAAGATGTACAAATAATAATGACTTCATCACCCAAAGTTTTGCCAATTGCCAAAGCGGATTCGGCCGAATGAATAAAATCATCAGCCGTTACTTTTGCCATTGTTGAGTCCCCTAGATTTACGCCATGTCCCGCCAAACGTGCCAAATAAAGGTTTGCACCGTATTTTTTAGCAATATTTCTATGGATAGGATTACCTTCTTCTTGTGTTGCCGAGAACCCGTGAATATAGACAAAAGCTATTTTTGTTTTCTCCTTTTTGGTAGAATCTGCCCAAACAATTCGAGCCTGACAATCAGGACGAATACCTTTTTCCGCAGCTTCTCCTGCTTGTATTTGTTTTTCCAAAGTAGGTAAATCGCCCGTTATTTTAAACATTGGGACTTCTAGTTTTGGAGCTTCTGGTTTTGGCCCTAATAAATAGGTGATTAACCCAATACTCAATAATATGATTATGGTTATTGAAAATACTTTCATTTGGGTAGTTTAGTTGATTTTATGTTTAAATTACTTCACGCCCTCTACCCAATTAAATCTATCACCTTGAGAGAATTTCCAAGGAGCTTGATTATTTTCCAAATTAGAGAACATCGCATTCCAAGATGCTGGGGCATCAGATTCTTCCATAATTTGATAGCGACGCATTTGTAAAATAATATCTAAAGGCGAAATATTGATGGGACATTCCTGAACACAGGCATTACAAGTCGTACAAGCACGTAATTCCTCCGCTAAAATATGGTCACCATAAAGAGATTTACCATCGTCCACAAAGACTCCTCCATTGGCAGCCATGTTTGCTCCCACAATTTCGAGACGGTCACGAGTATCCATCATAATTTTTCTAGGTGATAATAATTTACCCGTCATATTCGCAGGGCAAGCAGCTGTACAACGTCCACATTCCGTACATGAGTAGGAATCCATAAGATTTTTCCAAGTTAAATCTTTCACATCTTTTGCTCCAAAACGAGCAATTTCTGCCGACGAATTAGCATCAGGTTGAGCCAATCCTAACATAATTTGCACTTCTTTCGTAACGTTAGGCATATTGGGCATTTCTCCTTTTGGCTCAAGATTTGAGAAATACGTATTCGGAAAAGCCAAGAAAATATGGAGATGTTTTGAATACGTAACATATAAACCAAAAGCCAAAATGCCCAAAATATGTAACCACCAAGCAGTTCGCTCATAGGCAACCAAAGCTGTGTCTGAGAAAGAAACAAATAAGGGCTTCAAGAATCCTGAGAAAGCAAATGTACCAACTTGATGATAATGTTCATTGCCACGGTCTTGCAAAACGCTATCAGCAGCATTCATCGTTAATAAAGCAGTCATTAAAATAATTTCTGCCCAAAGAATTCTGTTAGCATCAATTACTGGAAAACCATTTAATTCACGATGGCGAGCGGGTTGTAATCTTTCGACTTTGGTAATATTTCTACGAATAAGAAAGATTACACAGACCACTAATACGCCAAATGCCAGAAATTCAAAGAAATTAATTAAATACGCATAAAAATCACCCAAGAAAGGAGCGAAAAGGCGGTGGGTTCCTAAGATACCATCCAAGATGATTTCGAGAACCTCGACATTAATTAAAATAAATCCTGCATAAATAACAAAGTGCATGATGCCCACTATAGGACGGTCAAACATCTTTTTTTGTCCAAAAGCAATTCTTAACATCGTTGCCCAACGTTGGGCAGGATTATCAGAACGGTCTTCAGCACGTCCTAATTGAATCGTTTTTTTGATAATTCCGATACGTTTAGCAATTAACAAACTAGCCCCACCAAGAGCCAATACGAAAAGAATTTGTTGAATAATATGCATATTTTTATTATTTTTATACGATGCGACATTGAAACTTTCACAATTTACAGATAAAACTAAACGATACAAAGATTGTTCTTTGAAAAATGTTATGCAAGCATACTATTT
>JANXRS010000272.1 GCA_025356745.1 Arcicella sp. | reverse complement strand
CAATCAGATTTATGTTTTTAAAGAATCATTTAAGGATAGCCAATTGAACTCAATAATTTTTTAATTAAGTACATTAAAAATCAGTTGCCCCACACTTTTTGATGCACTCCAAAACGTAGGTTGCATCCCGTTCGGTTGAAGCAATTACTTTTGATTCATATTGAGAATATTGGTCGGAGGTATGAGTATAAAAGGTAACTCCCTTACCGAATCCGAAATACTTTACGATAGAGGTTGCATTGCGTATTTTGCCACTGGTTGGGAATCTTTGACCATCGGAAGATGATAGTGTTCCATCGCCCCAATATTCACTGAGCCACTGTTTATGCAGGAAATTCACAACTATATTATTAGAATTTTTAACATTTTCATTGCTAAAATGATTGTTGGCTACCCACCATAAAGCTTGGTAATCTAAATCCGAAGAACGGGCTAAATCTGCCAAAGGAATATTGCAACCATTGCTCATCAAGGCTGCATACAGAAGAGAGTCTCGTTCTGAATTTCGAGAAGAATCTCCGTCCCGAAGTTCATTAGTATAATTTATCCAAGCATCAACTTCTCGTATTATCTCCACTAAACCAACTTTGGGAAGCCTCAATTTGACTTGTTCTCTCAATCGTTTGGCAGAATCACTGAGTTCATCAGCCTTGATGGGCGGCAAAACCAACTCTCCATTTTCCAATCGAATGTCAGTGCCTTCTGCCAATAATTTAGATAATGGTTTGAGTAATGAAGCTAATTCCGATGCCATTTCATCAATTTTAGCGACAATATCAATTCCTCCCAAAGATTGACAAATATGCCCTGAATCTATCTCCCAACGAGATTTCGGAATCAAAAAGCTATTGAAATCTGCAAACTTACGAGAGCTTTTAACGAAAACATCCCCCGATTGAAGCCTATCTTTTAATACCATTAATACACAAAGTTCGTAGGCATGGCTTTGGTTAATTTCCTGATTATTAATTATTTTTTGCCAAGAATTAACAATAAAATTACTCGGAGCATCATCAGGAAACTTCCTTTTCTTACCTGTTTGCAGGTCTGTAAGCAAAGATAATCCTGGTCCAAAATTATCCTTCACGAAAGCTATTTCAAAGGATAAGGTTTTTAGTAAATTGATGGTGAACTGTTTAAATCTGGCGTACTGATTAAGTAAAAATGTTTGGTAGGAATAAGTATCTTGATTAGAATTTTTCAAAAAGAAATCAAGAGCTGCATCAAGGTCTTCTTTGGATAGATGTTCATAAATAATATTTCTAAGATTCGGACTCTCAATCCTTTCATCTACGACCATCTGAGCCGTTTTTACCAAAGTCCATACCGCAAATCCCTGTGTTTTTACCACTCCCATCTGATGCTCTTCTAAGGTTTTTTTAGCTTCATTGACAGCGTGTTGCCAAAACTCGCTATACATCAATAAAACCATATCGGTTGTATCTAAAAGCGTTTCATACAAAAAGCAAATCAGTAAAGGGTATCGCTTTTGAGGGTTCATTCTTTGCAAATAAGTATTTGTATTTTGTCGAACCATATTGGCCAATCGTTTCTTTCGATTGGCAGGAATCATAGATAAATCCCAACTATTTACCTTGAAATCTTGTAAGAAAGTAATTTTACCAAGCGTTTGATTGATAGAACGGGCTGAGTTTGAATTGGGCGTTTGGCATAGCCAGCGATGCAAAGTTTGTTTCTTTTCTTCATCAAATTCAAGAATTTTATCCAACTTTTGGAAAGTATCCTCTGTCAATAGAAAGTTCAAACGCTTATAGGTTTCTTCATGTAAACGTTCATTGATACTGGCAACGATCCTTTCCAAAGAGCTAATGGCAGGGCGTAGTATTCTTTCACGATGTAGCTTCTGACAAAGTTTTTCCAGTAGCCAACGCTCATTGTCGTGTTCCATTCCACGTTCAATAAGCCATTTCTCAATGATGGGTTCGTCCATAATGGGTTGCCATCTTCGATAATCAAGGTGCTTCAGAATTTGTTGTAGGTGTTCGGTTCTAACTTTACCCCATTTTCCATACTCTTTGAGCAAAAGAACTCCTTGCAGATTACTTGAATAGATTTGATTCAATACAAACTCAACAATAGTTGGAGATACTTGATTCTCCCAATTAAGGGGCAAATAGCCCATCAAGCGTATTAAGCCTAACTGAATTATGATGGCTATGCGATTTAAACGCCCATTAAATCTTTCTAAAAACCGCTTGTCTTCGGATGTCAGATAGAAATATTGTCTTACTTCCCATTCTTCGATGGAATAAACCTTATCAAATGATTCTCTTTCTTTGGGTAATAAAAAAGTCAATGGCATATTCTTAGTTATTTATTAGAATTAATCTTGGCTGAAATAAAGTCCAATCAAATGTCGGTTTATTTGGACTTTAAAATCCACACACTTTTGTCACTTTTAGTGATATTTTGCCGTAAATTTCCTTTTTTAATCTCTAAAATTTTCTACTAAACAGACCATAATGGATATTTAGTACAGGTTCAACGCATTTAAAAGTACAA
>JANXRS010000247.1 GCA_025356745.1 Arcicella sp. | reverse complement strand
CATTATTCGTAAATTATCTTTGCAACTTCTTAATAAAATAACCGATAAAGAAAGCATTAAAAGTAGAAGAAAATTAGCAGGTTGGAATGACCAGTATCTAATCAAAATGCTCTCTAATATTTAAATGCGTTTAACCTGTATTTCGATGGATATTATCAAAAAGGGAATGTGATAATTAATGGAGAAAATAAAAACATTGAAGGTAATCGCTTGGAAACTTTACCCCGTTGGATAAGCCGTAATGGAATCCGTTTTCAGCATAAAATTCTAAGTGCAACCTTACAATATAGTTACGTGGCAGATAGTTTTTCTGATGCTATGAATACTCAAACACCGAGTCCAGATGGGGCAAAGGGCTTAGTACCCGCTTATTCAATCTTAGATTTAAACTTTTCTATGAGGTTTTCAAGTCATTATACTCTAAAATTAGGTATCAATAATTTGACCAATGAAAATTATTTTACCAAAAGACCAACGGGTTATCCAGGCGTAGGAATATGGGCTTCTGATGGTCGAAGTATTGTTGCCACATTTGGTTTTAGATTATAGTAAAAATAAACCCAAAAAAGCCGTTTGGAGGATTTCAAACGGCTTTTCTAATATTCTAACATCTAAATTACTCTATTCGTCTCAACTTCACATTCTCCATCGGGCGAATAACCAAAGGTACTTTCTCAATTTTCACGGCTGAGGTATCAAGTCCAAACCATTTATCTTCGGATGATGTAAAATCTTTAATGAAAAAATAGGCTTTCATAATCGTTCCTTCAAAGATTGACAATTTATTATCGAAAGAAAGGAAACGTTCTAAGACCACGAAACGAAAATCGCCGATAACATTTTGCTTGTTTAAAGATTCGTAACGTGAGGTAATATCCACTTCACCTTTCTGAACCATATCCTCGACCACTTTACGGAAGTAAAGATTAATCTTTTGTTCTACTCTAAAACCTAATTTAAAATTGACTTTAATAATATCATCTCTTTCAATTACGCTCACTTTATATTCCATTGTATAAGGATCATCCATTGTATCTACATGAATAAACCAATAAATATCAGCTCGTTTTGGACGTTTTTGAAAAATGGAATAAATAATTTTATTTTCAATTTCACTTAAACGAGCAGCATTCGACATAAAAACCAAGTGCGTTGCGTATTTCGGGATGCTCATATCCTGACTTAATTCCTTCAAAGGCTCAATATAATCCGCCAATTTTACGTATTCCGTCAAACGCATTTTGATGATATTTGCTCTGTACCATATCACCATTAAACCAATAATTACAAAAGCGATAAATAAGGAAACATATCCACCATGCACGAATTTGCGGAGGTTTGCTACTAAAAATGCTCCTTCAATGGTAACATAAACTACAATAAAAGCAATTACCCACCACATATCTATTTTTTTGATGTGGAGATAATAAGCGAATAATGAAGTTGTCATTAACATGGTAAGCGTGATTGCTAAACCATAAGCAGCTTCCATATTGGCTGATTCTTTGAACCATAACACGACTCCAATACATCCCAACCAAAGAAAAATGTTCATACTCGGTACGTATAATTGTCCCTTTTGGTCAGATGGATAATGCAAACGAACTTTGGGCCAAAAATTCAAACGTATAGCCTCGGAAACCAACGTGAACGACCCTGAAATCAAAGCTTGACTAGCAATCACTGCGGCTGCCGTGGCAATGACAATACCATAAATCAAGAACCAATCTGGCATTAATTCAAAGATTGGTTTGCGACCATTCAAGAGTTCTCCATTGTGAGCCAATAACCAAGCACCTTGTCCAAAATATTGAAGTAACAAACAGATTTTTACGAATATCCAACTGATTCTGATGTTTCCACGTCCGCAATGTCCTAAATCTGAGTAAAGGGCCTCGGCACCCGTTGTACATAAGAATACTGCTCCTAAAATCCAGAAACCTTCATCACCTCCGTGTGGATTTACCAGTAATTCATATCCATAATAAGGTGAAATTGCTTTAAGAATCATCCAATCCTGAGAAATCCATAAGGTTCCAAAAAAGGCTAACATTGAAAACCAAACTAGCATTACAGGACCAAAAGCACGTCCAACCACCTTTGTTCCAAACATTTGGAATAAAAATAGACCTGTAATAATAGCAATTACAATGGGAACCGTTTGAAGGTCTGGATATAGTTTAAGTAATCCTTCAACCGCTGAGGCAACTGAAATTGGCGGAGTAATAACACCATCAGCTAAAAGGGTTGCGGCTCCAATAACGGCTGGAATAGTAAGCCACTTTGCGTGCCTCCGTACAAGAGCAAAAAGAGCTAAAATACCACCTTCGCCACGGTTATCAGCTCGAAGAATCAAGATAACATATTTGAGGGTTGTTTGAAGGGTGAGAGTCCAGAAGATACAGGATAAACCTCCCAAGACTGTTCTTTCATCAATAGATTCAGTCCCAATGATTGACTGCATAACGTACAAGGGAGAAGTTCCGATGTCGCCGTAAATAATTCCCATCGCTACCAGCAAACCCGCTGCGGTAGCTTTGTCCATGCTTTTGTTTTCCATAAAAAGGAATCTGAATGTAATTTTAGGGCAGCAAATAACTATTCCTTGAAAAACTACAATTATTTAAGGTTTATAAAATTTTAATCAAACAATATTATGTTCTGTTTACTTTTGAAAGCAAATATAATACCTCTTATGAATTAATTCACATAAAATTATTTACCTATCAACCTCCCCCATCACCAAATCCATTGAACCAATAATCGCTACTAAATCCGCTAACATTGCTCCACGACTCACTTCTGGAATTATTGATAAATTATGCAATGAACATGCACGGACTTTCAAGCGTACTGGAATATCCGAACGCCCATCTGTGCGAAAGAAAAAACCTAATTCTCCCTTTGGGCTTTCAGCACGAGTATAAAAGTCCATCGCTTGGGGACGAATTTTCTTGGGAACTAAGGCTTGCGGGTCAAAATCTGTTGTACGTTTATGGTCGTTTTTGAGTTGAATAAGGCATTGTTCCATAATTTTGATGGATTCATCGCATTCTTGTACCCGCACATAATTTCTATCCCAACAGTCCCCCACCGTTCCCATTTCACCTTTTCCAATGGGAATATCAAAATCCATCTCTGGATAAACTGAATAGCCATCTACTTTCCGAAGGTCAAGTTTCAAACCTGAACCTCTCAAAACGGGTCCTGTACAACCATAATTTATCGCTAAATCCATCGGCAAAATGCCCACATTTGCTGTTCTTTGTACAAAGATTTTATTCTCAATAATCAATTCACGCAGTTCAATCATTTTGGGCTTTAGGTAATTGATAAACTCCGTACAACGTTCCTCAAAACCTACGGGCAAATCATAAAAAAGTCCTCCCACCCAAATATAATTATAGAGCATTCTCGCTCCACAAATCCACTCCAAAAGTCGTTGAATATGCTCACGGTCACGCATAATCCAAAGAAAAGCCGTGTATGCTCCAATATCCAATCCATACGTACCGATTGCCACAAAATGCGAAGCAATTCGGTTCATTTCAGCCACTAAAACACGGATATATTCGATACGTTTAGGTAATTTACCAGTCAAATCTAACATTTTTTCCACGCCCATTACATAAGCGTGTTCCGAATTCATTGCCGCCAAATAATCCAATCTATCCACATAAGGAATAATTTGGTTGAAGGGTAGGGATTCAGCGTGTTTTTCAAAACACCGATGCAAATAGCCCAAATGTGGTACAACATCTACCACCAATTCACCGTCAGAAATCACTTCCATCCGTAGCACCCCGTGGGTAGAAGGATGTTGAGGACCCAAAGACAAAATCATTTCCTCCGACCGCAAGTTTTCTAAAACGTACTTATTAGGGTCAGAAAGTTTGAAATTTTCGGGTTTGTATTGATATTGAATTTTGTTCATGTTGTAAAATTACGGGGGGAGAGAGTTTTTAGGTTATTTGGTTTGTAAATTTATTTCACAACCTATCTTGTTTCATAACGAAACAATCTTAATCTTTACACTTTCTTACACAAAATTAACCATGAATAAATACCTAAAAATAATGATGCTCGAAGCTGAAAAGAAAGTTTACGAGCAAGTTTTGAATAACCAACAAAGTAATTTAGGACAAAGTGAAATAGATGAATTACTCGATTTATTACTGGAAATTAATAAACAATTAGCTGAACTTAAATACGAAAAAACGAAATGAAAACTGTCGATAAATTAGTAATACTTTTTCAAAAAATTGATGAAGCTAAAAATCCTACTGAAATTGAAGTTTTGGGTATTGAAGTAGATAAAATCTTAGCAGAAAATGCTCAAAAACCTATTGAAGGCATTGCTCAATTTTTATTAGAAAGAGCCAATATACTAACGCAAAAAGTAGAATTGGTAGTCAATGACCCAGAGGTAAAATACAAAGGAATTACTTACGCATTTCCAGAATGGACAACCATTGTGAATTATTGCAAATTACACAGTATTAAGAACCCACAAACGGTTTCTAATTGGGTAAGTCGTGGAATTATTTCATCCCAAAATGTGGTGATTATCAAGGAATTAAATGACTTGAGATTGATTCGCAATTTGAATTATCAAGGGGTTTTGTAGCTCATTGTCATTTAACTAAATATCCTTTATCCCATAATTCAACCTTAGTCAATTTTCCATTTTTATCATATTCATACCATTTTCCAAGTCTCTTATTATTAAGATAATGACCTTTTAATGATAAAGTCCCATTATCATTAAAACACTCGAAAAGCCCATTATACTTACCTATATGACATTGTCCTTTTTGAATAATTCTACCATTTCCAATAGGATTGTAAAAAATAAAATCTCCCTCTACAATGCCATTTTTATAGACTGTTGATGTACGAATAAACCCAATTGTAGAATCATATTCAATCCATATTCCTTGTTTCAAGGTATTTACTTCTACACCCTTTGGAAGTATATAGTGTTCACTTATTTTCTGATAATGGACAACAACATTCCCTTTTTCTTCGCTTTTTTGACATGAAGAACATATCATAGTCATTGCTACAAAAGAAAGTTTGAGTAAATATATTTTGCTCCTAACACAAGCATAATTTTTCATAGGTAATACTTTTACATTTACTATAAAACTAAACAAAATCCCCGATTTAGTCCTAAATTTGCACCATGAATTATTTATCAGCAGAGAACATCTCTAAGAATTATAGCGAGCGTTGGTTATTTCGAGGTATCAATTTTGGTATCCTTAAAGGCGATAAGGTTGCCTTGGTCGGACAAAATGGTACGGGCAAAACTACTTTGATGAACATTTTAGCAGGTATTATTCCTGCTGATGAAGGAACGGTTTCTATCCGCAAAGGAATTTCGGTGGGGTATCTTTTTCAAAGCCCTACTTTTGATGAGAGTTTGTCGGTAATGGATACGCTTTTTATGGGTGAATCACCTGCCAATCAGGCAATTAAACTCTATGAAAAGTCTCAATTGCATCCTGAAGACATGGATTTATTATCGAATGCCCTTGAATTGATGGACAAATATCAAGCTTGGGATTATGAAAGTCGGGTAAAACAAATTCTAGGAAAATTAGGCATTCACGACATTGAACGCAAGGTTTCTGAGCTTTCGGGTGGGCAACGTAAACGAGTAGCGATGGCGAAAGTTTTGATTGAAGAACCCGATTTTATGATTTTTGATGAGCCTACCAATCATCTTGATTTAGAAACGATTGAATGGCTCGAACAAACACTTTCTGCCCAAAACATTACCGTGCTTTTAGTGACGCACGATAGGTATTTTTTAGATAGAGTTTGTAATAATATTGTTGAATTAGAGAACGGAAATATCCATACTTACAAAGGAAATTATGGATACTTTTTGGAGAAAAAAGCTGAACGTGAAGCCTCCGAAGCTGCCAGTATCGACAAAGCAAAAAATACGCTCCGTACTGAATTGGAATGGATGCGGAGACAACCAAAAGCTCGTGGAACTAAGGCACAGTACCGTGTAGATGCTTTTTACGATTTGAAAGATAAAGCTTCTCAGACCAAAGATGAGTCAAAAGTATTGTTAAATGTGAAGATGAGTCGTCAGGGAAGTAAGATTTTGGAGATTGATGATTTGAGTAAATCTTTTGGGAATCAGAAAATTGTGGATCATTTTTCTTACGTATTTCAACGAGGTGACCGCATCGGAATTATCGGAAAAAATGGTATCGGAAAGTCCACATTTTTGAATATGATTACCCAAAATCTAAAACCAGATTCGGGTAAAATTACTTCGGGCGAAACCGTTGTTTATGGATATTACACACAAGGCGATTTGGAGTTTAATCTAACTGACCGAGTGATTGACGTTATAAAAGAAATTGCTGAAGTCGTAACCGTTGGAACGGGTGAAACCATCTCGGCAAGTGCGTTTTTGACACACTTCAAATTTGACCCAAAAGTGCAGTACGGCATGGTTGAAAAGTTATCAGGAGGAGAAAAAAGACGTTTACAATTAATGAAAGTCTTAATCCAAAATCCCAACTTTTTGATTCTTGATGAACCTACCAATGATCTTGATATTCAAACACTTAATATCTTGGAAGACTTTTTGATGGCATTTGGTGGTTGTATTATTTTAGTATCGCATGATCGCTATTTTATGGATAAATTAGTAGAACATCTTTTTGTTTTTGAAGGCAACGGAGTTATTCGTGATTTCCCAGGAAATTATACTGATTACCGTGAATGGGCGGATTCACCAGAAGCATTGGAAAGTAATAAACAAAATGACGAAGAAAGTAGAAAATCAGGAGGAAATAGTCTTTCAACCACTGTAGAGAAATCGCAAACTGTTAAAAAGAAATTATCTTTCAAAGAGCAAAAACAATACGATGATTTAGGCAAAGACATTGAGCAATTAGAAGCTAAAAAAGAAGTATTAACCGAACAGTTAAACGCAGGAGGTTCGTATGAAGATTTAGCAAATTGGTCGAAAGAAATTGAAAAACTCACCAATGAATTAGACGAAAAAGAATTGCAATGGTTAGAAATTTCAGAAAATATGTAAAAAACAATTGGCACGCAGATTTTTATCTGCGTGCCAATTTTATTAAATCGCAGAGGAATCGTAAACTACTACCTTCGACCATAAATCTTTGTGGTCATCAATAAATTTTTTGTGCAAAGGATTTACCAAATACTTCTCTTCATCTGCCTTATTATTAAAAATTAATAACACCGAAAACGAATACGAAGCATCGGTAACAGATTTATCAAAATCATTAATTGATGGCAAACCAATATGAGCCATTTTAATTTCTTTAATTTTTCCTAAATCCTTCAATCCTGCCAATAATTTATCATGGTCTTGCTTATTTTTTGGATTTTTCAACCAAAAGAAAACATGGTGAACGAATGGTAAGGAAGCTTTCTCTTTATTATGGGCTTCCGTCTCCGAACTTGCGAATGTTGTCATAACTGTTCCTGCCACTAAAGCAGCGGTTGATTTTTCTAAAAATTCTCTTCTTGATGAATTTTGCATAGTTTTTTATTTAAAATTAAGTATAATTATGGAATACACAATCCGTTATTATCAGGTTAATTTACTCTATTTTTAACGCCCCACTCCTACTCAAGTCATAATAGTGTAAGCCCATTTCTTCCGCTTGTTTAGATAACTTATCCGCATACCAACGAGTATATGAACCGTCTATTACTAAATTTTTAAATTGTACTTTTCCGATAATTTGTGTTAAGTCTTTAACTGATTTATTGGCTAAAATTAAATAGTCAAACGATGCATTTTTTACTTCCAAATCCTTGTCTTTCATGTTCTTACCAATCCATAAAAACGTCTTTTCTTTCCATGTAATTACAGCAATAGAATCATGACATTGCACCTTAAACAGGTTATTCATCGAATTATACTTTTCTAATAAATCAACTTTTAAGGTATCTCTAACGCCACAACTTGACCAGTAATTATTTACTCGAAAACCAATATCCTTTCTGCTCTCTAAAAAGGCTTTATCAGACAATATAATCGCTTTTTTACCTTCAACGAGTGTTATGGTAGTATGTTTAGGGGTAGATAAAATTGTTAATAACGATTGTTCTTCTCTTTGTATATTTCCAAGAAAATTCAAAATAATTAAGTTACTTACAATTCCACAATTTATCCACACCCAGAAGTATTTACGAGTTTTCCACAAGGCAATAAATCCAAAAATAAAGCCATATAGTAACCACATTTCGTAGGTAGAAATCCAAAGGAATTTAGTAATAGCAAGGGGTAAATGCTCGAAAAAAAGTACAGTTTCATTTAACCATAGAATTGTATATTTTAAACCTTGCCCAAAAAAATGAGTCATTGTTGTAAAATCAAAATACAGTAATATTGAAGATAGAATCACGTAAAATAAGCCATACATTAATACTAAAGAAGATAATAAAATTACTATTGGATTAGCAAAAATAAAGTAATTCGGAAACTGATGAAAGTAATAAATAGTAATGGGAAAAGTGGCAATTTGTGCAGCAACGGCAACAGTAGTGACTTTCCAAGTTCTGTCACCCAACCAATGAAGCCAACTTTTCTTTTTATCAATTGGGAATAAAGGATTTAGTTTAGGTTGAAAATAAATCATTCCAAAAACTGCTAGATAGGATAATTGAAAACCAACATTAAATAAAAAATTGGGATTGTAAAGTAAAAGCACAAAAGCCGACAAAGCGGTGGTATTATATCCATCTTTATTTTTATTAAATGTTTCAGCAATTAAGAAAATTGAAAACATGACTGAGGAACGTAAGACTGGCGAAGACAAACCTGTTACAAAAGCATAAAACCAAAGTATCGAAAAAATTAAGATAAAAAAAACTATTTTCCCCTGCTTCCCTCTTCGTTTCATAAATCCGAACATCCATAACAAAACAGCATAAATTACGCCAACGTGCAATCCTGAAACAGAAAGAACATGAATTGCCCCAGCAGCAGAATAGGCTTGCATTAAATCGTTGGACAAATCATCTCGTTGTCCGAGAATCATGGCATTGGCAACTCCGTACTGATTTTTACCTTCGACGAAAGTGGTGAGGATTGAATCTGCGTAAGCATTTGTTTCTAAAGCAAAATTTACCAAAATATCAGGAGATTGATTACCTATTTTTTCGAAATTTTCTGAACGCAAATATTGTTGATAACCAATATTTTGCCGCCTCATATAATTTTGATAATCAAACTCTTCTGGATTTTTAGGCGAAGCGATTTCTTGTGGATTTCCCTTCACAAAAAATACATCTCCATATTTAGGTTTTTCAATCGTTTTATTATCAAAGTAAAGCAAAATTTTTCCAGAAGTGGGTAATATTAAATTATTGGAGATTACAGAACGAATTACTCCAACCGTTTTCCAAGAATTATCTTTTTCTTCAACCAAGTTATCCACAGCAACTTCAAAATATTCAAACTTTCCAATATGATGCGAATAATGTTGAGAAGTATTATTTTCTGTTCGTAAAAATGAAAGAAAATAACCCGTGAAAATTAAAATTATCCCGCCAATAAAGCCCGTTAATAATTGATTTTTGATTCGTTGTCTAAAAATCAGGTTGAACACGAGCTTGCCGCACCAGCTGCAGACATTCGTGGTGATCGGTCGCTCGCCACCGCCGCCGTGCTGGTGCGTCTCGAGCTCGGCGGGCGTGGGCACGCGAAACTCGCCGGTGGTGCCGACATCGAGGCCACCGCCGAGGCCCGAGTGGCAACTCTTGCAGACCATGACGAGCTCGCCGCCGTCGAGGCCCTGGGTACAGATCGGGCACTTCACGCGCCGACTGTATCAGCGACGCGGCAGCGAAACGATCATCTTGGTGCCGGTGCCGGGCGCGCTGTCGACATCGATGCGACCGCCGTGCTCGGCGACGATGGCGTGGCAGGTCGCCAGGCCAAGGCCGGTCCCGTGGCTCTTCGTCGTGAAGAACGGGTCGAAGATCTGGGCGACCTGGTCGGCGGCGATGCCGAGGCCATCGTCGGCGAGGGTGATCGTGACGGCGTCCGCGCCGCCGGTCGCGGTCACGGTGACGTGCTTGCCGGCCGCGAGCGCGGCGTCTGCCGCATTTCGAAGCAGGTTCCACAGGACCTGCCGAAGCTTCGCGGGATCGACCGAGAGTGGCAGCGGGCGCTCGAGGTCGATCGCGAGGTCCACATCGGCGAACGCCGGATCGGCCTTGG
>JANXRS010000174.1 GCA_025356745.1 Arcicella sp. | reverse complement strand
TTGGCTACCCACCAAAGCGACTGATAATCTAAATCCGATGAACGGGCTAAATCAGCCAAAGAAATGTTGCAAGCACTACCCATAAGAGCAGCATATTTAAGGGCTTTATGTTCAGTATTTCGACCAATTCCTTCTCTGAGTGAGTATTGCATTAAAAATGGTTCTTCGTCAATTTTGGTGAAAAATTTTCACTCATGTAAAATCGTAGATGTTTAAATTCTCGTATTTCTTTTTCATTTGTGAGTTGGCAGGTTTTTGATAAAAATTTATTTTCTAAAATTGCTTTATCAAATACTTTTCACCAAAATTGACG
The DNA here is from genome assembly GCA_025356745.1 of Arcicella sp. Lineage (GTDB taxonomy): Bacteria > Bacteroidota > Bacteroidia > Cytophagales > Spirosomataceae > Arcicella. The sequence goes on along the minus strand of JANXRS010000174.1, from coordinate 16,620 downwards.
AAGAACCTTTGTGGTTCTTCGTCAATTTTGGTGAAAGCCTATCTTTTACTGGTTATGACCACTCGTTTTCTGAGTAGTTCAAAGCTGGCACGCCCGTACATCTGTCGCTTAATTGTTTTGAGCCTATTGACTTGGCCTTCGACTGGACCATTACTCCAATTGGACTCAAATCCTTGATATACAGCCTGGTAGTCATTGAGAATACCTCTGGCAAACCTTTTGATATGTTCTGCCTCATCTTCAATGATATTTTTGCACCAAGGCACGAGTTTTTCGCCTGTCTTATCTTTCATGAATCGTTTGAAATTTAACACAGCATTTCTAACCTTTCTGATAATAGGATTATCGTTAATCAGCTTAGCTAAATACGTTTTAGGAAGCTCATCCGACCAGTCCTTTCGGAAAGTACCTAACCAAATACTGAGTTGTTTTGAAGAATAATATTTAACTTTTACCATCTCAGGAATTACGTTTATTATCGTTTTGGGGTATCTTTGCATCAACTCATAAACAGATCTGATTTGATATTTAAAGCCTTTTTCTCTAATTTCTGCATAAAGATTTTTTACGTTTTGTTCACCTTCATTCCAGCGTTGTGTTAGGTAATCCTCATAGTCAAGCAGGTTATTTCGTTTCTTCCCTACTTTGGGTAGAAATGAACTCATGTTCCAATACTTAAGCACCGTATTTCTCGACATTTCAAGCAGTTTGGCAATCATTCGTTTACTGTAACCTTCTATTTGTAATTGCTTGGTCTTTAGAAATTTATCGTGGTACTTACTCATGCTTTGTACTTGGTAAAGCTCAATATCATTCTCAATTTCTACGACTGGTGGCGGATTCTCCACTGCTTCTACTGCATTTGTTGATGTTAATTCGACTGCCACTTCTTTAATACTTTGTCGTTGGGTATTCAGAAATTGTTCAAATCCCTCCGTAAGGTTGGCAAGAATGTGCCAACGGTCGGCTATTTGTACGATATTCTTATTGGCCTCAGTAATGGCACTGGCGTAGGTGGAAGAACGGTCTCTGCTGACTATTTCAACCGATGGATGTTGCTCTAACCACTTTGAGAGGGTCTTTGCTTCTCTGTCAGGCAGTAATTCAATTACCTTATTTTTCTCTAAATCAACGATTATTGTTCCATATTTCATTCTTTTCTTGAATGCCCAATCATCGACACCTATAATTTTAGGAGCTACTATGGTTTGGATAGGTGATTTGATGACTAATCTAAGAATGGTAGAGGCACTTATTCTTAAAAAACATAGCTTTCCTACACGATGGGCTACATTTCCACCCAAATCCAGGCCCATTGATGATAAGAGTTCATTGAGCCGTTCAAATCTTCTTGCGTAGCTTTTGAGTTGCTGTTTAAAGCGTTCACTAAAAATCTTACGAATGCAAGCTGAATTCTCACAAAAGAATTTACGGACTTGTAAATTTATCGTGGCTATCTTTCCCGAAACGGGCAAATCGCTAATCATTCTCAAATATCGGCTATGTACTTTTGTGCTAATACTCTGACAAATAGGGCATTGGCTGGCTATTTGACTGCTAACAACATTGAGTTTTATTTCAGAGTGAGTGTAGTGAACATTAGAAAGAATGAAATCCAGCTCAGCTGGAAGAAATAGTGATTGTTCCATGCTCCAAAACTAAGCTAAAATTACATCTTTCACCAAAATTGACGAAGAACCAAATTTGTGTGCATTTCTCAGTCGGTCAGAGCCTTATAAAGTGGATGCTGTCTTGCATAAGAATTCAGCCGCTTAAATAAGGTTGAGGCTTTATTATAACCTAATTTAATAGTGGCAGTCATCCTTAAAATTTCATCCCATTGAGCGACCAAATGTTCATAATCAATTTTGGCATTGGGAGAGATTTTATAGTCCAATTCTTTAAAAGTCCAGACGGCATCAATAGTATAAAGTTGTCGTTTATAAAGTCCTGCTAATCGAGGGCGAAACTCAATACCAATTAAGCCCGTAATGGCTGAAACAGGTTCAGTATACCCATGTGTGTCCGTAGAATGGGCATCTGGGGTAATAACTTCGTTGTACGTAAGCATATTTAAGAGATAGTGGGCTTCTCTATCCGAAGCACTGAAAACGGTTGAAATAATGAGTTGCCCCGCTTCGTCTAAATGAGAATAAACCGTGATGCCTTTGCCACTACCAAAATATTTGAAAGAGGCAGAAGCTCGCAGAGACGGTACTGAAATGTCATATTTCTGCCCATCACTACCCGTATGAACAAATCCTGACTGCTGTCTAAAAAAGTCGATGATTGGTAATTTATTACTCATAGAAAGAATTAAATCGTTTGCTTTCAGAGTCATTTCTGGAGAAAAATAATGTGTTGCTACCGTCTCAAGGATATTTTTGGCAATATTTCTCGAAATATCTCCCATTTCAGAAATGCCAATGTTTTCCCCAAATCCAATAATTGCCGCATAGAAAATGTTATTTCCTGGGCGAGTAGGAAGGTAGTGTTCCGTTTTATGCTGAAAAGCCTCCAAAAAACCTGTGAGTTGATTAATTTGAATAAGTACCTGCAGCAAGGAAATTGACCGATTGGGCGGATAAAGCAAGCGATTATCAATGGGAATATTATCACCTTCGGCTTTATAGCGATGCAAGTGCCACTGTCCATCTTTATCAAAATATATATCCTTATTCTCCGACAAGCGGTCGTTAGTTACCATAAACTGGTGATTTAGTTTATCATTGAGGTTTAAAAGTGTTTGGGCAGCACTGCTGTGTTTGGTTAGATTGGCTTTCTCTAAAAGGGCTTCTTTGTGCTTATTCCATTGATTACGAGGAATTAAGTACTCTTCAAAACTTCGGTACTCATAACAAGAAATGACGTTCAATGAACCCGCTTTGATATGTTCTTTAATCTCTCTGAAAAGCAAAGCCTTGTAAAGTGAAATACGTAATTTACCAGAATTGGTAAAGATTTTTTGTCTTTCATCCATGCTCAAAAAATCAATCGGCAATTTATTACTGTGACTAATATCCCCATTCTTTTGTTGGAAATAAGTCACGGCTTTTCCTATATCTTCTTGAGATTTTTCAATGTCAAAAACTAATGCTACGACAATATGAGTCACTCGATTTTGTAATTTGATGGACTCTTTTTCAAGCGATTTATAATAATCATCCCGATTGGAAATGGGTTGATTGACCTTTTTTAACTCAATTAATCGTAGTTGGTCTTCATCCAAGGCTGGCTTTTTTACTCGTTTTTGAATAATTAATTGCCTGATTTGTTCGACTTTCTGGCTATCATCGGTTTGTACATTTTCAATAATCGTTTCAATATCTCCCAAAGCATCAATGTGCGTGGTACTACGTTGAGAAACCTGATTAGCTAATTGTGCATTGGCAAAACGATTGTTGTAATGTTCTTCTTTAAGTCTCTCTTCGGCATCATTAAAAGTCGAAGTTACGGCACTATTCAAGGTCAAAATTAGGGCATCCCCTAAACTAAAATATTGGTGAATCACGAAAGCAATTAATTGCAAATAATGCTCATTTACCCTTTTGAGGGCTTGGGAAGATTGATTATCCAAAATATAGTCGGCCAGGTAACGTATAGTGGCATCCGAAAGTTTTAGCTTTTTAATAATGGATTGCAATTGTTGGTATTTGAACTTCAAGGCAATGAATAATTCAAGGCGTTCCTTTATTTGCATGGGTTGCATGGATTGCGTTATTCTTTTGAAAAAGGTTAATTCATATCGTCCGTAGCCACTCTTTTTCGGAGTGCATCAAAAAGTGTGGGGCAAATGATTTTTGATGTTCATAACCTAAGAGCAAATGAGGTTCAATAAGCAATCTTAAAATGACTTTCTTGAAATAAAAAGAGATTGCCCCACACTTTTTGATGCACTCCTACTTCACTACACAAAATAAGAAAAAACTGATTCTCGAATTCATTTTACACATTCATCACAAACTTTTCTATGGGAAATAGGCAAAATGCGGAGATTTATTGAAGTTTTTAACTAAATTAACTATATTTTTTAGAGAAATCCTTCAAATAATCATAAGATGTACGAAATAAAAAAATCGGAGATTATTCTAAGAAAATAGCAGAATAGCAGGTTTTAATTACAGAGGTACGCATAATTTATAGCTATCTGATAATCAGACAGCTATAAATTATGCGTACCTCTGGAGTGCATCAAAAAGTGTGGGCAAGTTGTGTTTTAGTATAATCATTCAAGATATTTAACAGTTTAATTGAATGTTTCTGCATACTTGGTTGCAACTAAAGAAAAGTGCGAGTTTCACCCCGACTTCCATGGAATTTATCAACTCAGATAAAATCACATTTGAGCGATTGTAAGAACTTTAATCTTCAAAATTATATTTAAAAACGCTCGAATCCCTAAATCCCCCCTTTAAGATTTTATAGGAGTAGTGTATTAATGCTTAAATCATCGAATTCCTGAAAATGGCACCTGAAAATAAAAAAACCTTGTAAGTTTTTAGAAATCAAGCTCTTACAATCGTTCAAACGTAATTTTATCTGAGTTGATAAATTCCATGGAAGTCGTGGTGAAACTCGCACTTTTCTTTAGTTGCAACCAAATTTATATTACACTTTCTTACTGCCAGGTTCTTTTAATAATGCAACGAGGTCAGGAAGATGATTTTCATAAACTTGTCGAGGTGTAGCATCATTTTTTACACAAATCCAAGCGGCTTTTCCTACTACTTCGCCCATCATTCCGCAAGTTCTCATTACTCTTACGGGTCCGAGTCCAGTTTTTGTTACGCTGATGTTTCTGCCAGCCATAAATAGGTTGGTGATGTTTCGGCTGTAAAGCGTTCTGTAAGGTGCCCAATAAAGCTGACCATACTCATATTCCTTACCTCGAGTATAGTCCGAAATAAATTCGTTTCCTTCAAAACCCGCTTTAAATTCTTTTTTTGGTGTGTGTAAATCAACGTGCCAAGAACAGGGAAAAGAACCATCTTCAAATTTGGTTTGCTTCTTAAAATCCTCTGCATCTAATACAACATCACCCATCAATCGGCGTGATTCACGTTTACCCGCAATATATGCCGACCAGCCCAGACGATGGTTCGGATACATTTTATCAACATTTTTTATAACATCCCAAGCACCATACATAGCCCTGAAATTATGGTCTCTAATTTGTTCTATTTCAGTTACTTGATTTTGATTAAAGCCGCTTTCCCAATACCACATATTAGCAAATGATTGTAAGCCTTCTGAGCCAAAGGTTTTTACTCCCTTTCTTCCAGGAAAAGGTTTGTCAGATAAATCTAATGCCCACGGACATCTTGGAAACGGTTGGGCGAATTCCCCCACTTCACATTTCATGGCCAAAGCACTTTTATCTTTACATTCACACTTTAAAACTTCTTCTTTGTTAGTGGCATCAAGTACGTTGAATAGGTTTGAGCTACCCATCAGATTTTCGACCTTATACTCATAATCAGCTCCTGCCTTAAAACCAACTACAGCATCGCCTGTGCAATCCGCAAAAAGCTTACCTGTTAATCGCTTTTGAAGACCCGAACGAATATTTTGTATGACAATTGCACTAATTTTATTGTTACTGTTAACTACTTCTATTGCTCTATTTTCGATAAATAGCGTAATATTAGGTTCACGCTTAACTACTTCCAATTTCAGATTGTCGTTATAGTAATCGGCACTAACCCCATTGAAAACTTGTCCAGAACCTTTTACGATATTTGGTAAAATTTCACTCACAATATCGCCAATGTGTGGATAAGGCGGTTTGTTAGTATGTCCTTCGGGCCATACACGCACTTCGGAGCTGCCGTTTCCCCCCAAAACAGGCCTGTCTTGCACCAATGCCACTTTTACACCATTCCTTGCAGCCGAAATAGCAACACAAGTTCCCGCCAAACCACCGCCAATTACGATTAAATCAAACGACCCACCATCGGCAGGTTTTTCGGGAAACCCTAAAAGTTTACGCCTAAATTTAGTTAGAGCGGTAATGTCATTGGCTGGTTGAAAAGTGGCATCTTTACAAAATAGGATTGCTTCGCATCTACCTTCAAAGCCTGTTAAATCGTGTAAAGCAACTTTGGCTTTTTTGCCTACTTTTATCGTTCCACCGTCGTGCCAATGCCAATCAGCACCTTTTGTGCCAAAGGTTTCTTTTAAGGGTTTATCATTCACCAACAACTGGAATTTACCCGGAGCTCCTGGGGCATTCCAATGAGCAACCCAATCTTTAGTACGTACCCAAACACGGTAAGTCCCTGCCGAAGGAAATTCTATTTCGGTGGTAGCGTCCATCACGGGTATTCCTAATCCATGTGCTAATAAATAAGGACTGCCCATTTTCTCCATGGATTGCTGGTCTATATTCCATCCGCCAAAATGGGTAAATTGTTCTGCCTCAACGAAAACAAATTCGTTGGAGGTTTCCTTGGAATTAATACCTATTGCGTTAGCAAAACTTCCGGCCAATAGCATCAAACTTGTGTTGCCCATTGTCCCAATAAAATGTCTTCTATTCATTTGCATATTTTTTAGCTTTTGACTGACAATTAGAACTTAATTCAAGAAAAAAGAAAATGACTTTAAAATTACCTTTTATTTATTTATAGGTCAGCCAAGCGGATGCGATACAATCTTTGTCGGCTGAAAATCGAATCCAACGAGCCTGAAACCCTGACGGAAAGTTAAAATCAAAGGTTTCATTGGGCTTTACAATAACTTCTTTATATTTCATCCACGGGCCATGTCCGATAGGTTCTACTTCAATCGTAAACGTTACAACTTGCTTTGAGTCGTGAGATATTTTGACATTTTTTTTGTCGTAAAAACCAATTAGGTAAGGGTCTGAAGACTTTCCGCCTTGCACCTGAGTATTTTTCCATGGACCACCTTCGCCAACGGGTTTGCCTAATTTCCAAAGGTCATCAATAGTACCCGCCCATACTTTGGCTTTACCGTCATCAGAAGTGATGATGTGTGCATTAGAACTTTCATTATCAAGGCCCGTCATGACCAATAATCCACGGTAGGAGGCATAATCATGAATACTGAGTGAATGTGATGCCACGGGTCTAATTTTTGCAAATCCATCGGCATTTTCGGCGGGTAATTCATAAAATGTTCCGTGTGCGTTCAATAAATCTCGTTCGGTGGCTACCTCACGACAAATCCGCAAAGCAGCTTGTTGGGTTTTAGCCGTAAATGCCTGATTCCCCTTAGGAAGCCTCCATCTTCTATCATTGTCATCAACAATAAGTACTGAGGCATCATCAACCGTTATAACTTCTCGTGGAATGGTAAATTTTTCACGAATAAACTGAGTCATTTTTGGGTCTGCTTTCTTCACTAAGTGCATCGCACTATCCAATTCGTAATAGCCATTTTCTGTATAATTTCCGTTTGTGAATTGACCTGCCAAGATACCCAAAGCTCTTCGGTTATTGCCTAATCCATACAGAAGTCCCCCCGAATAAGTTGAGGCATTAACTCGGGTTAAGCCATCGAATTGAACATCATGAGTTGTCTGAAATCGTGAAGTATCGCTGTAATTAAAGTTGACCGTGGCGGTGGTAGCTTGATTGCTTTTGACCCGAATCCATTCCCCCTGCTCACTCGCTGTAAAAGTAATGCCCACGGACTGACCCGCACCTACGTCAACTGACCTTAAAGATTTCCAATTTCCTTTGCCATTGGTATCCGTTTCAAAGCTAAATGTTACTTTTTGATTTCCGTCATTTTTCAGCCATGCCATTCGATGCTGCCAACCTGCGAATAAGAAAGGTTCGGAAACCGCATTTGTCTCAATTTTTTCTGAAAGCCAAACGGCTCCCTGTGCAGTGTTAGGTCCTAAATTATCAGGTTTAGAGAGTGATGTAAACCAAAGGTTTGAATTGGATTGCCCCGGCCCTTCTATATTGCCTTTGGTTTTACGTTTGTTCAAAAATTCCTTTTGTGCCGAATCATCGCAACCAAAAACTAAACCATTATTCCAACGGGTAAAGTCGCCAATTACTTTGAGATAAGACGAACGAGGACGAATACCAGCGGTATTTTTTGAGGAAAATGTTTGTGGAAAACGCCAGAATAATCCATGCATCGTCATGAGATAATCAGGTTTTTTAGCCGTACCAATATCCCTAATTCGAGGCCATTCGGTATTCCAACCGTGAGCACCATCGTAAGTGTGGCTGGCTTTTGGCAGACGAAAAAACGACCATTTACCACTGTCACGCACGCCCAACAAAACCGATTTGTAGTCCCAGCCTGTTGCCCAAATTGGGTCGGTGGCAGGATTGGTGTTCCCATAAATTCCTCCTGGCCCCGTTACTTCCACAAATTGATTACGACGAAGTACTTTCCAATCTTTACCATTCCATTCGGCCAATACGCCTGCCTCAATGTCAAATTGCTTCAATGCTTGAGAACCAGGTTCGCCGTTGTTGGAATACACCAACACACCTTGACCCGAATAGGCTCCTTTCCCATGCGCCCCTGGAAGTAATGTTGAAGATGAATTGTTCTCAATATCGTCTTTCTTTTTTTGTCTGACGTTACCATCTTCGTATAATGTTTTAGTTTTCAAGCTCTTAACGTCCAACTCATAAAAACCTTCTTCCATGGTGGCAATCAGAATTTTATTTTTGGGGTCAGATAAATCACGTGCCAAAGCGGTATAACGCCCAGGTGCTTGGGTATATGGAATGGTACGAACGGTACGATTTGCGTCAATAGCATAAGGCCCAATAAATAACTGATTGCTCTCTTTATGAATCATTCGATTGGCTGGTGTTCCGCCTACACTTTCGGGTCTTATGGTTCTGTTCAAATTGGGGGTAACTTCATACAATTTATCGGAAGAACCGAGTGGTAAATGCGGCCCATAAGTAATAACCCACAAGCGGTCAGCCCACGGTACAACTGCCCCAGTTCCGCATTCACCTTCGTTGTTATAATAGGCAAGATGCGGGTAAATACCACTAAATTGCGGATAGGATGGCTTGGATTGGGCGTTTGAAAAGTTGGCAAATAGGCTTATTACGAAGCCCATCATAAGAAAATTTATTTTAGATTTATACATTTTACGGTTTGGATTCTTTATTGATTTAACCAACGGTTTTACGATTTCCCCGCAGATATGAAAAGACCTGAAATCTGCGGGGAATAATATTCTTAATACCCATCGTTTTGCTTCATATTAGCATTTATTTGAATTTCAGAAGTTGGGATAGGCCACAAATATTGGCGGTCGTTCCAAGTGGTCAGTACCAAGCTTTTAATCAGTCCAGTTGCTGCCATTTCCTTAAAGTCGGGTGTGCCGTCTTGGTCAATGGGGGGAGTGCCTGGGAAAAACCAAAGATTTTTATCTACTACTTTTGCTTTTAAATCGGCAGGATCAAGTATCCCATAAATAGGACGATTCAGCACTTTTGAGGCTATTTTCCATCTAATAATATCCATATACCGAAGCCCCTCCGAGGCCAATTCCATTCTACGCTCCATGCGAATTTCACGACGAAGTTCGGCTTGAGCTTTAGTTTTAATGGCTGGATAAGTCGTGGCCGTAACGGCTACCTTATACGCTCTTGCCCTCACCGTATTAACCGCTGCTAAAACACTATCATCAATCTCATTGAGTTCTGTTTTGGCTTCGGCATACATCAACATTACATCGGCTAATCTGATAACAAAATGTTCTGTTTCAATCAACTTGCCGTTGAGTAACCAAGAGTCATCTACCCTTTTTTTCCAAACCAAACCATTGAAAGAAGCAAATTGGGCATTGGCTCGGTTGTCATTATTGGTCACTTTGGTATTACTACTAAGGCGGGTTACTTGCAAAGCATTAGGATTTGGGTCATAAATAAATCCAAGGTGAGCTGTACCAAACTCTACTATCGAAGCTGTACACCTTGGGTCTCTGTTTACAAACGGGTTGCGAGGGTCATACAATGGTGATTTATCAATCGTTTTACCGTCAGTACATAAATAAGCACAAAATAAATCCCAAGTGGGATCTGCTGCTCCGAATCCACCAGCATTTCGGGTGATAATATCTGAGATTGGACCAATTGTTTGTTTTAATTCTATTGAACGAGGAATAGAAAAAATTACCTCCTTTGAGTTTTTAGTACTTTGAAGAAACAGATTTGAATAATCGGGATGTAAAGTAAAGGCGTTCAAGTCCATACAGGCTTTGGCGGCTTCGGCAGCAACTTTAAAATCACCTTCGTAAAGGGCAAAGCGGGCTTTTAGTGCCATAGCTGCACCTTTGGTCGCTCTTTTTACGACAGTAGCGGCGTAAGAAGTGGGCAAATTTTTAATGGCAAAATCAAAATCCTCGTAAATTTTGGTAGTAACCGTTTTTCTATTTGTTCTTCCAATTGAATACGCTTCTTCGATGGAAATTACTTGGTCACTGTACACAACATCACCAAAATGATTTACCAATCTGGCGTACTGAGCCGCACGATGAAAACGGGCTTCGGCCAAATATATATCTAATTTCGCTTGTGCTACTTTTGCTTTGGTTACATCGCTATTCAAAGCAACAATTACTCTATTTGCTCGGGCAATGGCTTTATACGAATTTCTCCAAAGTGTGGTAGAAAAACTCCATTGGCTTGTGATGGTTCCTGCTTTCACAGGAGTAAGCGCCTGACGATAAAAACCATCATCTGAAAGGTAATCATTGCTCAAATCCTCGTCCCATTGCCACCAATCTATGCGATATAAGTCATTGAGTGCCAACTGGATTTCTGTTTCATTTGAGTACCACTTTTCAGCAGAAGGTTCTGCCAAAGGATACAAGTCTAAGGAGTTTTGGCAAGAAGCAAATAAAAGTATGCTCAAAACTGCTGTGAATATTTTTGATTTCATTTTATTTATATTTAAGCAAATGAATGAATAAACTTTTGAAGGAGATTTCTTAAAACCTCATTTTAAAAACTGATATTAAATCCACCAATCACAGTAGTCATAATCCCAAAACCTTCTGGATCCCAGCCTTTAGGATATTTGTTAATCGTAAAAACATCCGAGGCATTTATATAAAATCTGATGTTATTAGACATGATTTTTTTAGTAATCTTTTGTGGAATTGTGTAGCCTAATGTAATGTTTTTTAGACGAAAATACCCTCCATTGAATAACCAAAAATCAGAAAGAACACGATTGAAACCTTTATTTGTTTCGGTAAAGCGAGGGTACTTGGCGGCAAGGTTTTGATCTGGTGTGTTGTTTACACTCCACGTGTTGCCATCTAAATAAACAGGAAATACGCCCCAGTTTTCGGCATTATAGTCCGTATAATCAAGATTTGAAACTTGCTGATAACCAATTCCTTGAAACGTAATACCTAAATCAAAATTGCTATATTCCAACCGTACATTACCTCCATACATCCATTGGGGTAACGAGCCACCCAAGAATACACGGTCGTACTCGGGAGATATTTTACCATCTGGAACACCATTCGGCCCACTAATATCAGTATATTTTAAGTCTCCAACTTTAACGGTGGAGCTTAGTTTGGGTGAATTATTTACGTCTTCTTGTGTTTGATAAATTCCTTGCGATTTATAGCCATACCATTCGTCGAATTGGCTACCTTTTTTCTTGATTTTGTCACCAATGAACTCCGTACCCCCCAAATCGCCCATGGTGGATTTAAATTGAGATAAGTTGGCAGAAACCGAATATTTTAGTTTACCGATTTTGTCTGTCCAACCCAAATCTAAGTCCATCCCTTTGGTTTCCATGATGCCCGTATTTTGATTCGGATTTTCAAAACCTACAAAAATAGGTATCTGCAAAGCCAAGAGCATATCTTTGGTTTGTTTATAGTAAACATCGCCAGTAAACCGTAGTCGATTATTAAAGAAATAAGCATCAATGCCCAAATCGGTTGAAGCGGTCTTTTCCCATGAAATATCTTTAATGGCGTACTGTACTTGAGCTGCTGTTTGCTGGGCAACCGCTACGTTGTTCTGATAAAACAAAGCATTACTAAAACTAATTATCCCAAATGAGGGGTAATTCCCAATTCTTTCATTACCCAATGTTCCATACGAGGCACGTAATTTTAAGAAGGAAACTACATCTTGTTTTTTCATAAAACCTTCTTCAGAAGCGACCCAACCTGCCGAAATCGACGGAAATACACCCCATCGATAGTCTGTGTTGAACCTCGATGACCCATCTCTTCGTATATTGGCTTGAATTAAATATTTGTTGTTGTAACTGTACGTTATTCGACCAAATTGCGAACGATAGGCGGTTTCAAAGGCGGTTCCAAAATTATCTCGCAAAGATGCGGGACCTTGGTTTAGGTAAGGATAGGTATCAAAAAGATATTGGTCTCTTGATGCTCCGATAGACTCTCCCTTGTAATAATAATTTTCATAACCCAGTAATAAAGTAAAATCACTTTTACCAATTGTTTTTAGGTAATTTCCCAAAAGTTGAGTTGTCAGGCTGTAATTAGTCGTCCGATTTTCGTCCAAACGGGTAGTAAGTCCGCCACTTATCAAAGTTGCCGCAAGTTGATTGGGGTCATTGGCAGAATAAGCATCTACCTGTTTGTTGAATCTTTTTTGATTATTGAAATCAAAGATAGGTGCCAGAATAATCGAAAGTTTTAATCCATCAATCGGTTTCAAGTCTAAAGCGATTCGACCACCTATTTGATTAAAAGTGTTTGCATTGGTGCCACCGTATTTAATTTTAGCATATACATTTTCACCTGCTTTTCCGTCGGCAATTCTTCCATCTGCCCATAGTGCGGGATAAATAGGCGATGAAATTCTTACCCTACCCAAGGGATTATCAGCAGTAGGATCGGTGGTATTAGTTCTTTTAAAATTGAAATCTACCGTACCGCCTATGAATTTATTAATCGTAAAATCATTATTTGAACGAAGAAAAATTCGGGCATAATCTTTATTTTCATAAAAGCCGCCAATTTTTTCGTAGCGAACCGAAGCATTGGATTTTACAAATTTTGAACCTCCAATAATGCTGATGCTGTGAGCCTCACGTCGTGCAGTCTTATTGAGGGTTAAATCCATCCAGTTGGTATCAGGATATTTGTTCGGGTCAGTCAGATGTTTTTGGTCATAATTATTTAATAAATCTTGGCTAAAAGTAGGGAATTTATTTGCTCCATTACCTGCATCATTCCAGCGAAGTTCATTCACCAACTCCATGTATCTGGACGCACCCATGTAATCGGGAAGTTGGGTGGGTTTATTAAAGCCATTTTCGTAGTTATACTGTATGGAAGCTTGGTCTGTTTTAGCTCTTTTGGTGGTGATTAAAATAACACCCGATGCCGCACGAGAACCGTATATAGAAGCAGAAGCGGCATCTTTTAAAACGGACAAATTTTCAATATCATTGGGGTTTACTTGATTGACATCAGCCACAGGCACACCATCTACAATCACCAAAGGATTTGAATCACCGATAGTAGTTACTCCCCGAATTCTGATGGTAGCACCACCCATCGCACCGTCTGCACCGTTACGAGACACCAGTACGCCCGACATTGCTCCTTGTAAAGCCTGCGCTACTTGGGTTTCTTTGCGTTCTTTAAACATTTCGCTGCCAATTGACGAAACAGCCCCCGTTACATCTTTCTTCTTCTGTACTCCATAACCTACCACTACTACCTCATCGAGCGCTCTATTTTCAATGGTAAGCACAACATTAATGAGTGTACGATTACCAACAATAATTTCCTGTGTTTGAAATCCAACAAAACCAAAAACCAAAACCGATTTACTATCTGTGACTGTTACCAAGTATTCTCCATCATTGTTTGTCGTACTACCATGGGTTGTCCCTTTAACAGTTACACTTACGCCGGGGAGTTTTTCACCTTTTTCATCAACTACCGTACCTTTAACAACCACATCAGCATAAGCAGAGGAATTATTTTGGGGATATTCGATTGATTTGATTAGACCCAATTTTACGGATTTGGGTGTCAGTACAATACTATTCTCTACAATTCGGTAGGAGATATTCAATGAACCCAAGAATGACTCTAATACCTCTCCTAAATATTGATTTTTTGCATGTAATGAAGTAATTCTATCCGCTTGAATTACTTCTGCACTATACATAAATTTTACTTTTGCTTCCTTTTCTAATTTCGTCAATATCGTTTTGATGGATTTTTCTTCCATGCGAATACTGATGCGAGTCTCGAGCATTTCTTGGGCAGTTGCATTATGGGAATAAGCAATTCCTGCAAAACAAAAGGCCATTATGATTTGAATAATTGAGATTTTCATGATTTTAAGTAATAAACCATGGTTGAGTAATTTTTTTTTCATTATTTTTGATTGTTTTTTAATTTTTATGAAAAATTGAGCAAAACAATTCCCCTCATTCTATTATTGGAATGTGTCTGAAATTTGGGAATCCGAGTCGGTAATGTTACGAGCATTACCGACTTCTTTTTGATATTCTACTTTCACATAGGCAATAAGTTTAAGTAAGTAATTAGGACAGTTTAGTTACTTTTCTCATAAATCATAATTTCGCCATCTACTATTTCATAGTGAGCTTGAACTATTTCGCATATAAGATCAAGTTTTTTGAATAATGATTCGTTTTTCAAGTCTGCTGTAACAGAATATTTTCTGAATGAATTTTTATCGTACGTTATTTTTACACCATATACCAGTTCAAGCCGACTAAAAATTTCATTTACATTTGTTTCTTCGAATTGAAATGAAGTGTTGTCGGGCAATTTTTGGAGTTCTAAAGGCACATCCACTATTGTTTTAGCTAACATTTTTTCTTCTTTCTCAAATACCGCTTTTTGATTTGGTGCTAAAACCATTTCAGTGGAAAAAGAAGGATTATTTCTCCGATTCGTATTTTGACTATACACCGTTACTTTTCCTGTTTGAACAGAGACCGATATATCTTTATCATTTTCGTAGGCTTTGATTCTGAAACTTGTTCCGACCACTTTGGTAACAAGCTCTGCCGTGTAAATTAAAAAAGGATGTTGAGTATCTTTTGCCACATCAAAAAAGGCCTCTCCTGTTAGATACACTTCTCTTTTATTTTTACCAAATTCATTCCCATAAAGAAGTTGACTTTTGGGTTCTAAGGTTATTTTACTTCCATCAGATAGTTGAAATTTTATAGGCTGTGTACCATTATTGATGTAGCTCACTTGTTTTTGGTATGAGGCAAGTGGACTGAAAAGAACAGAATTTTGAATATATTTTGAGCCAATTAACCACGTAAATCCGAGGATTAAAGCAATTGAAGCGGCTATTTTTATCCAATTATTGCTTGTGAGAGGTGCTAACTTATACGTTTTGGGGCTGGTATCTATTAATATTTTATTCATACCCTCATTGATTTCATCTTCCGAAAACTGTAAAGAATTCTTTATTTTCAAGGCTATTACTAATGATTTCGCTTCCTCGATGATGGGTAACTTATCAGGGTTTGAATTGACCCAATTTCCCCAAAAAACGTCTTCAGGCATAAGTTCATTCAATGCCCATTGACGAAAATAGGAATCTTGCATAAACTCTTCAACAGTAAATAAATTATAATTTTTCATAAAAAAACATGAATATTCGATGTCACACGGGTAAAGAGACATAAAAATTGATTTGGTACTGAAAAAATTAATAAAAATTAATAAAAAATTGAAAAGTAAGCCAAGATGAGGATAAACCAATTTTGACGAATGGATTTAATGGCTTCATGGATGAGATTTACCGCAGAACGATAGTTGATTGCCATGGTACTGGCAATTTCTTCATAAGATAAGTTTTCAGTAAAGCGTAGGTAAATGGCTTCACGCTGACGCTTAGTTAGTTTCTCTAATTGAATTTTTAATTTTTTGAGGGATTCTGTTTCAATTTCACGGTTAATTAGATACGATTCGATGTTAAACTCTGCATCGAAGTCATAGTCTTCATTGATTATATCGGCTTCTCTAAACCATTTTAATCGGGTACTTTCTCTAATGATATTTCTACGAACTGATTGCAATAAATACGATTTAATGGATACCACATCGCCCAAATTTTCTTTACGGTTCCATAGTTCAACAAATAAATCATGCACTGCATCTTTTACAAATTCTTTATCACGATAAAATCGCACGCCATAATTGAGTAATAACGGATAATAGTTTTTCAACAGCTCCTCGAAAGCGAACCTTTCGCCACGCTTAAATGCTTGCCACAGTGTGGCATCATTGATTATTTCGATATGTTCTATATTTTTTACCACTCACATAATTTAGTTTATTAGTATTTTACAAAGTAAAATTAATACTTTTTCAAGCTAATGCACAAATTAATGTAGGAGTACTTTTTTGTAAAGGGAGTGTATCAAAAGTGTGGGGCAGTTGATTTTTCGCTAACTTGAAGGCGTAAACTTCCTTCAAAAATGGGGGTTCACTTAAATGGGAGGCTAACTTCCTTTACTACTGGACATACAGGCAAAAAAATGGTTTTAAAAATGGTTAGACTTCTGTAACTTGTTTGTTACTAAACAAAATTCAAGTTATCGTGAAGTCAAATTCAGTTATATGTCAATTTAGTGAGTATTTTTTAGATT
>JANXRS010000097.1 GCA_025356745.1 Arcicella sp. | reverse complement strand
AAAATCGGGTCTTGGATGTTCGGGCAGGGGAATAGTTTCCTGTGAAAAACCTCTTTCAATGTTGAGGATAGAAAGGAGAAAAATTACAACTATAAAAATAGATTTTTTGAAATTTTGCATAATAGTTTTTAATATTTAATCGAATATGTAAATGTAACAGTGAAAATACGTTTATTTATTCTTGAATTTATCCTCTAAAACTTTCATAAAATAACTTCCCACAACGCTCCTTGCTTGAAAACCGACCATTTTACCCGTTTTTGTTTCGTGCCAATCACTGATGGGAACTCTTGAAGTTGTCTGTGTAGCATACGTGTACATGGGCATAATAAGAGCTTCAAAATCTTTGTGTTCATTTGCCATGACGGATGTCCAAATTACCCAATCTGATTTTGTATAAGTGGCTCGGCTGTCTAATGGCAACCCATATTCATTTTGCTTAGTAAGATAGTATTTTATTTCTGAATCAAATACTTCTTTGGGAAAATAATTCAATTTTAAAACCTTGTCCCAAACCAAGTTATATTTCTGACTCCAAGTGCCTTTTTTATCGAAAGTCAAGGTAGAATGGTCACCGTCTTTTGACATTTCTATCCACTTGGCGACAAAACCTTTCGTGATGGCATCATAGTTTTCGTAGGTTGATGTTTCACCCATTTGTTTAGCTAATTGGGCGTATGCTTCTAAAGCAACAATTGCTTTTGCGGAAAGATTAATGTTTCGAGCAAGGTGTCCAGCAAAATCATCTGTGCATAATTGATTAGCAGGGTCAAAACCATTTTTACTTAAATAATCTGCCCAAATTGAGATAGTTTTCCAATGTTTTTTGGCATAATCAACTTTTCCTTCTGCTTTACAAATTGCAGCTACTAAAATAATCATGTTTCCACTTTCTTCCACGGGCATATCTTCTCCATAGGTCTGTCCATTTGCCAGTGGATAGGTACCTAAATCATGGGCTGCAAAGGGTTTTGCCCATTTTCCAGATTCACTATAATAAAAAATTCCGTTCATCATTCCTTTTTCTAAGTCAGGATTATAAGCAAGGAAAAGAGGAGCCGATGGATACGTTAAATCAACGGTATTGATTGAACCATTACTAAAATTTTCTTTGGATAAAAACAAAATTTCACCTTGAGGACTTTTTAGTAATTTATGGGCTGCAATGCTCTGACGATACACTAATTCACATAAGTGAGCGTATTTTTCTCCCCCAACTTTATAAGCATCGTCGTAAATCATTTGATTTACTTTTACACATTTTTTAAGGATGGTTGGATATTCTTTTGCGGCTAATGAAAGCTGTTTCTCAATGATTGAACCATTTTCTTTCCACCAAGGAAGGAGGTTTTTACCAAAATATTGAATTGAGTATAAATCATCATAGCCCATCATAATTACTTGTTCTTGCTCTTTCGCCGTAATTTTACCCATGTTCACCACGGTATTCAACGTTAATTTTTTGCCTTTTGAAATACCAGATTTTATTTTTTGAAAAGGCTCTGAATTATCCGAAATTGATTGTTTTATGTTACTTCCTGTGGAGGTTGCTACATACATATATCCCCAGTCAATTCGTAAATCATCGCCTTTCTTTTGCAAAATGGGCTGTTCAGTAGTTCCTGCTCTTAAAATATTTAGGTTATTAGCAACGTATTTTGTAGCCACAATTTCTTGTGAACTTGTATTGGTAGAAATATTGGTTGAAGCGCCAAAGCTCAGTTCAACTTGATGAGCCATTCCGTCATTTGATTTCACTTTTGTACTAATATATGACACAGGACGAGCTAAAATAGTTAGGTCATTAATCAACAAGGGAGAAGTGAAAGTGAGTTTTAAATCAACTTTGCCACAAGTAAATTCGTAAATGGTTTGAGTAGCATTTAAATTCACGCTTTTTTGTTCCGCCACTAAGATGTTTTGCGTGTTAACGGGGATGGCTTTTTCAACGATTCCAACATCTAAAACTGCTCCACCGCCCGTATTTAAGACATGAATTGCGAATAAGTTTTTACCCTTTTTGAGTTTCGATTTCATTTCATTTGACATGGGTAAAAGCAAATATTTGCCCGCACAACAACGAACATCATAAATTAAATCACCATTCAAATATACTTTCACATCGTCGTCGTGCTGTAATTTGAGAATTGGTTCTTTGAAATTTACATCATCTAACATAAATTCACGACGCATCCAGATGTTTCTGCCCGTCCAATACGTTTTTGCAACGCCACGATTATTTCCAAAAGGAGCTAATCCCTTTTTCCATTGACTATCATCAAATGCTTCGTTCATCCAGCCATCCACAGGGTTGGATTCGGAATATTTTGTTTCGTAATTAACATCATCACCTGCGGGTAAAATATTTTTATAAGCGATTGCTTGATTTCCCAAAAAACGATAAATTTTCCCATCAACTTTCAAGAAACCCATCATTGAGTGGTCAGTTCCAGTCCAATGTTTTGTGGGTGAATCAGTTAATTTATCACTATTTGACCAAATGCTAAAATATGGATCGTGCGTTATAAGCGGGTAGGCAGGTGCTTTTGTACTTTGGGAAAAACCAAAAATGGTTTTAATAAATAGGGTGGTAATTAGAATGATTTTCTTCATTTTGTATAGTTTTTATCTGCTTGATTAGAAGGATTTTTAAGAAATAAATACTTCTTAATTTTTAATAAAATATAGTTGCTTTTATCCAAATTTGCTGGATGAACGCTCCGTCTCTAAGATAATTCAGGTTGACATTCTGTGAAATTAACTCTCTTTTTCCAACGGTTAAAAGAAAAGCGGGATTGAATTCAACCCCGGCTTCTTGCATCACACCCAATCTTTCAATATGAAAGCTCCTAATTAATGATTTATTATTTTTAAGATTAACACTAAATGACTGATGTTACGCAAGGTTACCCTAACGTAGTTATTTGATACTGATTATCTTTGTCTATGGAAAAAATGATGGATTTTTACACAGACTATTTGATTAGTAGCACATCACAAACAAGTGCCACGGGTTTATCAAGACTTT
>JANXRS010000095.1 GCA_025356745.1 Arcicella sp. | reverse complement strand
AAAAAGAAAGGACAAAGTTGGTCTCAAAAAGGAAGTGGGGCTTTGACTATCCTAAAAACATTAGAAATTAATAACCAATGGAATAAATACTGGCAAAAAACTGCATAAATCTAAATCACAGCTTTTTGCACAGTAGGATTTTAGTTAAAATTGGTAAATTCAAATTTTACTTTTATTTGTAGTCTGGTGGGAAAACAAATTGATAGCTAAACCCAAAAAGATTATCTTTGGAAAAAATACAATTCAATCCCGTGAATTTCCAAAATCTCCCCATCCAAACCAACGCCCAATATCTACTGAATGATAGCCGTCAGTTATCATCACCTCAGCGTTCTATCTTCTTTGCTATCAATGGTTTACATCATGACGGACATCAATTTCTGGACGATCTTTACCGCAAAGGTGTGCGTGAGTTTGTTGTTGAACGTAATACACTTACGCCCTACCTCATACGTGAGTTAAATCGAATGAAAGAGGCAAAAATTTGGCAAGTAGAAGACAGTATTTTGGCTATGCAGGAGGTGGCAAAACGGCACCGTGAACAATATAATTTTCCAGTAATTGCTATCACAGGAAGCAACGGAAAAACGGTGGTGAAGGAATGGCTTTCGCAATTATTGAGCAATCGTTTTAAGCTTGTAAAAAGTCCGAAATCGTATAATTCTCAAATAGGCGTGCCTTTGTCGGTTTGGCAAATAAATGAAACACACAATTTGGGTATTTTTGAAGTTGGTGTTTCTCGTCCTGATGAAATGTCAAATTTGGAGAAAGTCGTGCAGCCTCAAATCGGAATTTTTACGAACATTGGAACTGCTCATAATGAATTTTTTGAGGATAATTTACAGAAAATCAGAGAGAAAATGCTGTTATTTCAAAAGGTGAAACAACTGATTTATTGTGCTGATTATGTAGAAATTGATGAGATTATAAAAAAAGAATTTATTGTTCAAAGTCCTGAATGTGAGATAATTAGTTGGTCAAGAATAGCGGAATCATTAATAAAAGTCGATTGGAAAACCGAATTTCAGAATACAAAAGTAACCCTCAATTTCCCAAAACAAACGGAGACTTTTGACGTACCTTTTACGGATGAAGCCTCCGTAGAAAATGCCATTCATTGCATCGTGACGCTTTGGTTTTTGGAATACAATGCCGTGGAAATTCAAGCCCGATTGCAGATTCTTCGTCCTGTGTCAATGCGGTTGGAATTAAAACAAGGAATTAGTAATAATTATCTCATTGATGACACTTACAACAATGACTTGGCGGGACTTACAATTGCTTTGAATTTTCTGACTCAACAAAAGCAAAGAAATCGTAAAGTGTTGATTTTGAGTGATTTATTAGAAACTGGTATTCCCGAAAGAGAATTGTACGAACAAATTGCTCACTTAATTAAACAACGAAATCTGTATCAATTTATAGGAATTGGAGAGGGAGTAACTCGAAACAGAAATTTATTCCAACATAAAGATAATGACGTCCAATTTTTTAGAACAACAGTAGATTTTTTGGATAGTCAAATCCTAAAAGACCTACAAGAAAGTGTGATTTTGGTGAAAGGGGCAAGACGTTTTGGCTTTGAATCTATCGTGAATCGTTTGGTTCAAAAAACGCACGGAACGGTCTTGGAAATTAACTTGGATGCCGCTACTCACAACCTCAATTATTTCCGTGATAAAGTCGGTCAGCAAACTAAACTCATGGTTATGGTCAAGGCTTTTGCGTATGGCTCAGGCAGTACGGAAGTGGCAAATTTACTGCAATTTCATGGAGTAGATTATTTGGCAGTTGCTTACACGGATGAAGGTGTAATTTTGCGACAAAATGGAATTTACTTACCTATTATGGTGATGAATCCAACTGAAAATGATTTTGAGCAATTAATTACTTATTCACTTGAACCAGAAATTTACTCTCCAAAAATATTAAAACAATTTTCAGAATATATTGATAATCAAAATCTTAGTGCTAAAATTCATTTGAAATTAGACACCGGAATGCACCGTTTGGGTTTTGAAAAAGAGCAATTATTAGGCTTAATCGAAACGATAAAATCAAATCCCAATCTTTGGGTTTCCACGATTTTTAGTCATTTGGCAGCGGCAGATGACGATAAATTTGATGAATTCACTTTGCATCAAGTTTCGGAATTTACGGATATGGTAAAGCAAATTTCGGAAGCCATTGGCTACACTCCCTCTCGACATTTAGCTAACTCTGCAGGCATTGCTCGTTTCCCCGAAGCTCGTTTAGATATGGTGCGTTTAGGGGTAGGACTTTACGGTTTAGCCGCAAAATCAGAAGACCAAGAAAATTTGATGACGGTTGGAACTTTGAAGACTGTTATATCCCAAATCAAGCACATAAAATCCTCTGAAACAGTGGGTTACGGTCGAAAAGGAGAATTGATCAGAGATACAAAAACTGCTACCATTGCCATTGGGTACGCTGACGGCTACGACCGCAGATTTAGTCGTGGCGTGGGCGAAGTATTAATTCATGGACATCGGTGCAAAGTTGTGGGCAATATTTGTATGGACATGACGATGATAGACATTACCGATGTGCCGTATGTGCAGGAAGGAGACGAAGTAATAATTTTTGGTAATGACCTTACAATGATTGAATTAGCCAATAAAATTAACACAATTGCCTACGAAATTCTTACGAGTGTGAGTGAACGAGTGAAAAGGGTTTTTTATCAGCTATAATTTTAGGTATGAATTATGAGGTCTTAGGTAGTAGGTAGCAGATTTGGCAATTACTATTATCCACGACCTACTACCTGATGCCTAATTTATTTTAAGAATTTTCTTAATCTTCATTAGAAACACAATCACGCCCACCCCAGAAAGTAAGAAATAGTACATAGCAAACATATAAATAAACTCACTACTAATGGCTTCTGCGAATTTAAAGAGTAGATATGTCAAGGCAATATAAACGTAAATGACTCCCATCAGTAGAAAGATATAGGATTGAGTTTTTCGAGCATACAGAAATAAACCAACGCACAAAGTTAAAGTAATCAAGGCGTAAACAACAGACCAATTTGCATGACTAAACATTCCAATCAAAGTGGCAATCAGCGTCAAATTACTGCCTAATAAAAGGTAGGTAAATGAGAAATGTTTTTTAAGGTTTTTGTATTCCGAGATAAAGCCCATAGCTGATAAAACTAAGCCTAACACAATGGCAGTAAACAGGAAATTTGGTGCAGAAAAATTATTTTTTTCCAAGACTGAAAACGGAGCGATTGACACGCCAACCCACGAGGCAAAAGCTGTAATTGCCATAGAAAGTACGCCCCGATGGTCAAAGAAATAAGCACAGAAAAAAAATAAAATGGCTGGAATAAACGTAACCAATCCATATTTTAACCCAAATAAATCGTATTGAAATTGCAAATAACCTTCCAAAATTAAAAAAGAAGCACAACCCAATAAAAGCATAAAGTCAGAGAAATGATGCGGATTTTTCACCTCCAACCAAGTAAAAGACTCCCGTTTCCAGAAGGCAAAAGTGAAGCAAGCTAAGGTAATAGTCACAATTAAAGCCACGATGACCCCATGACCAATGGTATCTAAATTTTGGTAAATCAACACCCCTAAACCACCCGTAAGTAAGGTAATTCCCAGGTATAAAAGCGTACGTAATTCGTAATGAAGCGAAAAGGATTTATTGTCTTCATATTCTAAAATAATGGTGCTTTGTTCAGGTGAAATTAAATCTTTTTGTTGAAGATTTTGGAGGAGAGTTTGAGTTTTCATGGGTTAGTTTTATCGAAAGAATACATCTTTAACCCGTGAAGATACAGAAAAATATATTCATTCAAATAACATTTACTCTATTTTGTTAATGATTGTTAAAGTAGGATAGAGGTTGATTTTTTAGCTTAATTATGCTTAAATTCGTTTGATTTTAAAACCAAAAATTGATTAAAATATTCGCAATGAAACATATTCTTCCCCTAATTTTCTTATTTTTTATTACTCTTGATGCTTTTTCTCAACATCGTATTGAGTTAAAAATCAAAGGTTTACGAGATTCTACGCTTTATCTAGTTCATCATTATGAAGATACGTTTCTTTCTCAGGATACTGCTAAAGTGAATGCTTCTGGAATCGCTATTTTTGAAGGGAAAAAGAAACTTCCCAAAGGATTTTACGTTGTGGCGATGGGGAAAAACAGAATTTTTGACGTAATTATCAATGACCAAAATTTTTCTATGGAAACGGATACGGCTGATTATACCAATAATCTTAAAATTACAGGTTCGGTTGAAGCAAAATTATTTCAAGATTTTATTAGTCAAGCCAACGCAAAAGCTCAAAAACTCAAAGGAGCTACGGATGTACAAAAACAATTGATTTATAGTGACTTAGAGAAATTTCAAAAAGATTATGTGAAAACTCATGAGAGAACTTTTACGGGTAATATTCTTCAAGCAGGAGTAGAAATTGAAGTGCCACCATTACCCTTGAAAGCTACTTTACAAGATACGATTAATCAATCTAATTATTACTTTAAGCATTATTGGGATAACATTAATCTGTCGGATGAGCGGATGTTGCGTACACCTTTTGTGGGTAAAAAGATGGATACTTACCTTAAAAATATTAGCTTTTTTGAGCCTGATACCATAATTCAAATTGCTGATGCCATTATTGAAAAAACACCTAGAAAATCGGATTTAAGGAAATATGTAGTGGGCAAATTTGCTCAAAAATTCATTGCTCCCGAAATTATGGGGCGTGAGGGAGTTTATATTCACGTAGCTGAAAAATACATTATAAAGGATTTAGAATCTGGTTGGGATACGTCTTCCATTCGTCGAAATAAAGAATATGTTGTGAAAATGAAACCTGTGATGATTGGCAATAAGATTTTGAATATGGATATGACTGATACATTAAACGTTCATACGCCTTTATATGGCGTGAAAGCCAATTACATACTCGTAATGATTTATGACCCAGAGTGTCATCATTGCCAAGAAACAACAAAAAAACTACTAGAAGAATACCCAAAACTTTCGGCAAAAGGCGTAAAAATCTATATGGCTTGCGGCACGAGAGATAAGAAAAAATGGCTAAATTTTATTAAGGAATTCAAAGTTCAAAAGTTCATAAATGTATATGATTCTTACACAATGACGGATTTTACCAATAATTTTAATACAACAGTTTACCCAAATTTGCTTTTCTTGGATAAGGATAAAAAGATTTTAGCAAATAAGAAATTAGATGTTGAGCAATATTTGAAAATAATAGCAGCGGAGGAAGGGAAAAAAGTCGGTAAGAAGTAAAAAAATATAACTTATGTCTTTGTATTTTAAAGACAATATTCTTTTTAATAAATTAAAATCATGAAAAAATATTCAAAAAAATTTTTATTTTTTGTACTTATTTTATTGACTTTCAAAGGTTTAAGTCAAGACATTAAAACCACTAAAGGTATTGCCATCCTTTCATATAACCACGTTGGTTTGGCAGTAAAAGATTTAAAAACGAGTGTTGCTTTTTACCGTGACATTATTGGATTATCCCCTTTAGATGTGCCCGATAATATGTTGGCAATACGCAGATGGTTTAGAGTTGCTCCTGGACAAGAGTTACATTTGTTGTTAGGAAGAGAAAATCCAGTTGCCAATAATGATAAAAATGGCGCTCATTTTTCATTGTCCATTCCCACGAATTCAGCGGATGAAATTGAGGCTTTTTTGAAGGAGAAAAACGTTTTATATCACCGTCAAAAGCGTTTTGATGGTGCTTATCAGATTTATGTTACAGACCCAGATGGGTATGTAATTGAGTTGAATGAGCCTAAGAAATTATAGTATCTATTTCAATAAAATCGCCTCAAAATGTTAATTTTGAGGCGATTTTATGAATTGTACTTCAACGGTTTTTTATTAATGAGAACAATATCTTCTTTGTCTAAATAAATCATTATGCTAAGGCTTTGAATACCTCAGCGTATTTTTCAAAGTTTTTTTTTAGAATTTTCTCAAAATCATTTTCTTTTTCCCATTCTGCTTCAATTTCCTTAATTAAGCTATTGACAAAATCAGGCTCGTTGATGGCAAACTCTTTTAATGAGTGCCTCAGCGTTTCTTTATCTACTGTTGCTGTCATAATTATTGATATTTAATGTTCAAAAGTAGTCATTTACTCATTGAAAATCAAGGTAATAATGCTACTTTATTAACTCAAAATCTTCTTCCGAAACTCCTGCAAATATTCATCCGTAAAATCTAAATGCGTAACAAATCGTACTAAATGTTTGCCAAAAGTGGAAGATTTTATGCCCTTTTCATTCAATCTTTGGACGTATTCGGAAGACAAAATTTTGTCATTTACCCTAAAAATTACAATGTTTGTATCCACTGGATAAATCTCTTCAACTTCTGGAATTCCTTCTATAATCTTACCAATTTCTCTTGCACGAGCGTGGTCTTCTTTCAACCTTTGAATGTTATTATCTAAGGCATAAATTCCTGCGGCGGCTAAATATCCCGCTTGTCGCCAACCTCCACCCCAACGTTTGCGGACTTTTCGGGCTTTTTTGATAAATTCCTTTGTTCCTAAAAGTACAGAACCTACGGGAATTCCTAATCCCTTCGATAAACAAACTGAAATTGAATCAAATGCTTTGCCAAATTCCAAAGGGCTTTCTTGGGTTTCAACTAAGGCATTAAAAATTCTTGCACCATCCAAATGTAAAGCCATGTTATTTGCCTGACAAATTTCCTTAATCTTCTGAATTTCAGCTAATTGATAATAACATCCGCCGCCCTTATTAACCGTATTTTCTAAAGAAACTAATCTCGAAATTGGATAATGAACATTGTCTTCATGAATTGCCTCGGAGATTTGTTCAGCCGATAGTCGCCCACGATTGCCATGAAGTAAATTAACCGATGCTGATGAATTCGCCGCAATGCCTCCTCCTTCGTATAAGTACACGTGCGAGAGGGCATCACAAATTACCTCATCGCCCTGATTTACATGAACATTTATGGCAATTTGATTCGTCATTGTTCCCGATGTGCAGAAAAGCCCTGCTTCGTAACCAAACATCTTAGCAGTTTTTTCTTCCAAGGATTTCACGGTAAAATCTTCTTCAAAAACATCATCGCCTACTTCTGCCGAAAACATGGCTTCTAACATGGCTGGCGTTGGTTTTGTGAAAGTATCACTTCTTAATTCAATGTTCATGGGTTTATTTTTTTAATTTTGTTAATGAATCCTAAAAATAAAAACGATTAATCTTTCTTCAAAATGAAATCTAAAATAACAATAGAATACTGCCCAAAATGCCATTGGTTAATGCGTTCGGCATGGTTAGCACAAGAATTATTGACCACTTTTGAGGATGATTTATTAGAAGTTAGCCTTCGTCCGAGTGAAGTTGCAGGACGTTTTCAAGTAATTTTAGACGACCAACTTATCTTCGACCGCAAGCGTGAAGGGCATTTTCCAGAAGCCAAGGAATTAAAGCAACTTGTCAGGGATATTATTTGTCCAGAACGCAGTTTGGGGCATTCGGATAAGAAGTAATCACCGTTTCTTATTCACTAAATAAACGCCCAAAATCACAATAAAACCTCCAATAATTTGTTCTTTCCTAAGTATTTCGTGCAAGAGGAAAAAAGAAATAATCGAAGTTAAAACGGGTTGGATTAATAACGTTGGCGACACAATGGCGGCGGGTAGAAATCCTAAGGCATAATTAATTGAAAGCCAACCCACTAAATGACAAATTAATCCTGCTGCAATGAATGAAAGCCACGTTTGATTATCAAAATTCAGCATCGGTAAATCTTGTTGCCAACAAAGTAAATAGGAGAAAAAAAGACAAGTAATTAGAGACCATCCCATAAAATTAACGACATCAACGCTTTCTCTAACTTGTTGAGTAATAAGTAAATAGCCTGCATAAAAGACAGCTGCTCCAATAGCCATCAAATGTCCCGTTCCCAAGGTGGGATTGTAGAAAAAATCACGACCAGTT
Source organism: Arcicella sp. (assembly GCA_025356745.1). Classification (GTDB taxonomy): domain Bacteria; phylum Bacteroidota; class Bacteroidia; order Cytophagales; family Spirosomataceae; genus Arcicella. The sequence goes on along the minus strand of JANXRS010000095.1, from coordinate 9,062 downwards.
ACCGTAAAAACGCCAATAGTTGCTACCAAAAGACCAATCCAATAAATAGGAGGGAGGTATTGTTTAAAAATAATTAGGGAGCCTAAGCCTACAAAAATAGAGGCATTATTTGCCAATAAAGTAGAGACAGATGCGGAGGTTTTCAAGATTGAAAGGTTCCATAATGCCATGTCGCAAGCAAAGAAAAAACCGCCTAATATTATCCATAGAAGTGTTTTCTGATTGGGTATTTTTATCTTTTTATAAATCCATATTGGTAATAATCCCAAAAAGCAAAAAAAGTACCGATAAAAACCCGAAGTGAGAGCGGGTGCATGCGCTATTTTTACAAATATTGCCGACCAAGCAATACAAAAAACACCTAATAATAAGAATAAATAGGCTTTTAAAGGAATTGAGTTCGTTACAGACTTCAAGGAGTGGTTGATTTTATGATGAAAGAAATTATTTTTGTCTTTCTTGTGTAAATTTACTCAATAGATTAAGATAAAATATAAATTCATAACCAAAATATCACAATGAACGTTATTCAATTAATAACGGACAACTAATAACAAACTACGAATGTTAGAAAACGAATTATTTAGATTATTAAAGCAAAAAGAATCTACGCATTTAGAGTTTAAAAGTAGGTTTGAAAATCCTCATAAAGCCGCAAGAATTTTAGCCGCTTTTTCCAATACTTCGGGAGGTACATTATTAGTTGGAATTGGGGACGATAAATCCATTAAAGGTTGTTCGGAAGTCGATGAAATGACTAAAATTATTCATGCCGCTTCGGAATTAGTGGTTCCTCCGGTTGAAATTAAATACAGCTCATACAATCATGAAGGGAAACGCAAAGTGCTGATTATCAGTGTTCAAGAAAGTAAAAATAAGCCTCACGAAGCCATTGATGAACAAGGGAATCATATTATGTATGTCCGTGCTAATGACGAAACCACACCAGTAACCAAAGAAATGACCAAGATTTTGGATAAGGATGACAATAAAATTGATGAAGAATTATTGGCTCAACCAAACGTAAAATTCTTGGTGAAATATCTACGAAAAAATAACAAAATTACTTCAAAAGAATACGCAAAATTAGTCAATATTTCTGATTATAGATCTAACAAACTATTGCAAGGACTAACATACGGAGGCATATTATTGATGCTTGCCAAGCAACAACCGACTCAGTTTGTTTTGAAGAAATAAGGTTAATTATACTTAGGGCAACAGCCTACGCCGTGAGTATTCCAAGAATTAACTGAAATAGCTTAGAAACTATTTATCTTCAAAAATTGTCTATATTTTATAAATTAAATTTAAAAAATTATCATGAATTGGAATAAACTAACCGAAATAAGTCAGCTACAAACTATTAAGGAGGAATCATTTAATTATCCTGTATTGATTTTAAAACATAGTACAACTTGCTCAATTTCAGGAACTTCTTTGAATCGTTTAGAAAGAAATTGGAAGCAAGAAAAAGTAGGAGAATTAAAACCTTATTATTTGGACTTATTACGTTACAGACCGATTTCTTCGGAAATCGCTTCGATGTTTAAGGTCGAACATCAATCACCACAAGTATTGGTTATTCAAAATGGCGAGTGTATATATGACGCTTCACATTTTGATATTTCATTTGCGGAATTAGAAAATTTAGGAGAGACAGAAAAGAAGTAGATACCAGAAAAGGAAAATTATCAATTACTCCTTTTCTTTTATCTCTATGCCTGCATTTTCCTGTACTAAATCCACTCAAAAATTAAAACCTGTTCAACGTCGGGATGTAAACTTAAAGAAACAGGACATTTATGAGCTGTATTTTCCAACTTTTTTACTTGTTCAGATGAAAGAACAATATTTGTCTTCAATTTTAAGTTTATTTCTAAACGAGCAACTCGACGTGGAGGAGTCTGAGTCATTATTTTTGTAACTTCCACTTCCGAACCCACTAATTCAATGCCATCTCGTTGTGCCACAATTGCCATCGTAGTTAGCATACAAGTACCCGTAGCAGTGGCAAGTAAATCGGTTGGTGAAAATGCCTCACCCTTGCCCATGTTATCAGTTGGGGCATCTGTGATTAATTTATTTCCAGATTGTAAATGCGTTGAATCGGTGCGAAGGTCGCCCAAATAAGTTATTTTTACCGTTGGCATGAGTTGTATTTTGATTTTTAATTTGATATTTTTAACCTAAATTAATACATATAGGTATGAAATATGTATTTTTATAAAAATTTAATGTCCCATCTGGAGTCATGTATATTGTGAAAAAGCTACTAAAATTATCCTTCGTCATCTTATTTTTAGGGATGATAACGAATTCTGTAACTGCTCAACGCAGAAGTGCCACGAATAAAAATACGCCCAAAGAAGTAGTTGATGAAGATAATTTCAAATCAATCTTATCTTTCGGACTCACAACCAATACCAATTCAGGGTTATTGGGGGGAGTAATGGCTCGTAAAGAAGTCGCTATTAATAATAATGATCTTCACCGTCAGTTTCACTATTTTAATCTCGAAATTGTGAGTGTAAATCATTATCGAGAAAGTACCGCCAATGTGAATGGAAATGGAAGTGGGTATGTTTACGGTAAACAGAATTATCTTTTTGCCATTCGTCCGCAGTATGGGCGTGAAATAAATTTATTTCGCAAGTCATCGGAAGGGGGCGTAAATATCAACGCTATTTTAGCAGGAGGACCTTCTATTGGGGTACTTAAACCCTATTATGTGCAGGTTTCTTATGGTAGAGGAGTTACAAGAGATGAAGTTTTTGATCCTGCTGGCAAACAAAATATTATTGGAAGTGGAGGTTTTTTTGATGGATTAGGTCAAGCAAAACTTGTACCAGGGATAAATTTGAAAGCTGCTTTAAACTTTGAATTAGATGCTTTTCGGCAATCAAATATTAGTTTAGAGATAGGCTTTTTAACGGAGGTTTATACTCGGAAAGTAAATATAATGGCACTATCAGAAAATAGAAATTTATTTACATCGGGATATGTGACAGTGTTTTTTGGGGGGAAAAAATGAGTTTTATAGATTTATGAATGATTGAAGAGGTGGAGAAATAATTATAAAAACGTCAAGAAAATGTAAACCAATTTCATTTTCTTGACGTTTTTATTTTAATCAGTCTTAAATTTGTAAAAAGAATGTTAAGATAGGAGAAAAAAGAAAATATTGGCATAAAGACTAATATTTCATCCCAATTTTCAATCCCTAATTACCTAAATAATGATAGAATTACCAGTAATAACGCCCACTGCGATTAGACATAATAAGAAGCCTGATTGGCTTAGGGTGAAATTACCCATCGGACAAGAGTATGCCCGTGTGAGAAATATTGTTCAAGAAAATAAATTGCATACCATCTGTCAATCAGGCAATTGCCCAAATATGGGGGAATGTTGGGGAGCAGGAACGGCAACTTTTATGATTTTGGGAAATATTTGTACCCGTTCATGTACATTCTGTGCAGTAGCAACGGGTCGCCCAAATGAATATGATGAAGATGAACCTCGCCGTGTGGCAGAAGCAATCCAATTGATGGGTGTAAAACACGCTGTTTTGACCTCTGTAAATCGGGATGAATTGAAAGATAAAGGGGCTGAAATTTGGTATCAAACCGTTGTGCAAGTAAAAGAATTATCGCCCACAACAACTATTGAAACGCTTATTCCAGATACAAAAGGAAATTGGGATGCTCTTATCAGAATGATTGAGGGTGGACAAGAAGTAGTTTCGCATAACATGGAAACGGTTGAGAGACTTTATAGAAATGTGCGTCCGCAAGCAAGATATGCTCGTAGTTTAGAGCAAATAAAACGGACGAAAGAATATGGGAAACGTACAAAATCGGGCATTATGCTTGGTTTGGGCGAAACCCAAGACGAAGTTTTCAAAGCAATAGACGATTTAATTGAGAATGGTTTAGACGTTTTGACGTTAGGACAATACCTTCAACCAACCAAAATGCACCATGAAGTTATTGAGTGGATTCACCCTGATACTTTTGCCATGTATAAAGAAGAAGGGTTGAAACGTGGTTTAAATTATGTGGAATCTGGAGCTTTAGTGAGAAGTAGTTATCATGCCGAGAAACATATTTAATGAAAATATAGGTGAAAAAAAACTTCTCAAAATTTTTAAAATTTTGAGAAGTTTCGCCATAAAATTTTAGTAATTTAGAAATCCCGTAAGTCTTAAATTTTACGGGATTTTATTTTTTGTCATTTGTAAAGCAATGTTATTAATATGTCCCTCAAAAACAATCAAAATCCTTCAAACACTTATAATTACATCATCGCAGGGGGCGGTATGGCAGGGCTTTCCTTGGCTTTTTACCTTAATCAGAGTTCTTTACGAAATAAATCTATTCTTATTATCGACCGTGAAGAAAAGAATACGAATGACCATACTTGGTGTTTTTGGGAAAAAGAACGTTCACCTTACGAAGAAATTATTTTTAAACAATGGAAAGGTGTTTGGTTTCATGGAACAGATAGCTTTTCGCAATTCCTTGATTTACAGGAATATACCTACAAAATGATTCGTGCGATTGATTTTTATAAATATATTTTTGGCATCCTAAAAGAGAACATAAATATTACATTTTTGCAAGCGGATATTTTAGAATTAACCGAAACGGTTAAAACTGATCAAGGTGATTTCTATGCTTCTGAGTTTGTATTTGATAGTTGTTATCGTTCAAATTATGATAATCCTAAATATCATAATATGTTGCAACATTTTAAAGGTTGGGTAATTGAGACCGAAAAAACTGTCTTTAAAGTAAATGAACCAATCCTCTTTGATTTTAGAACCGATCAGAAAAATGAACTTCGATTTGTCTATGTTTTGCCCTATTCCGAAACCAAGGCCTTGATTGAATTTACTATTTTTTCGGATAATTTAATTACTGATGCTGAGTATGAGTTTTATTTGAAAAAATACATTGAAGAAACCTTAAAAGTAGGAGAATATAAAATTAAACCAGACGAATATCAGATTTCAGAAACGGAGTTCGGCATTATCCCCATGTCGGATGAAGTGCATGAAATTTTACCAATGCCCAAGGTCATACGCATTGGCACTTCAGGTGGCTACGTGAAGGCTTCAACGGGTTATACTTTTCAACGAAGTCAGCGATTTTTACAGAATTTAGTCAAATCATTAGCGACTAATTCAAAGGTATCGAATGGAATGAAGTTTAATGCCTGGAAAGGCTTTTTGGATACGGTTTTATTGAATGTAATGTTGAAAAATAGAACCCCCCAAGATAAAATTTTTACTGGTTTTTTTAAAAATAATAACCCTTCAAAAGTCTTGAAATTTTTGGATGAAGATACCTCTTTTTTTGAAGATATATTGTTCGTAAATACCGTTCCTAAACCGCCATTTATCAAAGCTGCTTGGGAGGTTTTGGTGAAAAAAATAATAACACAATTTTGATAATTTTTACCATTAACTCAATTATGACTTTTTCTCTTGCAAAATATTATAAGAATACAAAACTTCGTTTCGTGAATCAGTAAGACATTTCCTCTTAAACAATTTAACTTCTTGCCTTCCCAAAAATACAACCACAATAACGCTATTAAATATTTGCGTTTCAGTTTAAAATTTACTGTTTTGTTAGTGTATATGTTATGCTAATTCACCCCACCAATTTTTAATTATTACATCAAAATAAGTCTGTCTAAATCATTTTTAGATAGGATGGAAAATGTTTGCGTATAGTTTATTACGTTCAATAATTATTTATTAAAAATATAACCCCGTAACGCTATGATACGGACTGCCCTTGAGTTTGTCAAGCAGGAGTTGGATGCTTATATGGTTGGGCGTGAGCCTGATATATACACGACTGGAAATGTCGTGAATGTTGCCCCTTTAATGCACCCCGATAATTCATCGGGACTGGATGCAAACAAACATATAAAACTGTACCCGTTTCTGACTTTGGGATTGTGCCAACATCCGATTCTACCGTTTTGATGAAACGCTTAGGAATGGTCTTTCGAGCGAATCCTGAAAAGAACGGATTTACTGTGTTTTCACAAATAAAGGATGCTCTAAATGCCGATGATTATTTGTTGAGCGTAAGACCAACAGATGGTTCAAAATTGGTTTTTTATCTGCAATTTAAAAATAATAACTTTTTGAATTTCATTGATTTAGATGTGAAAAATGGCGAAATTCTGTACGTTAATAATCGAGTGGTGGATGGGGGAGCGAGTAGAAATGACTTGCATTTAATGACTGATAATGACCAAGTGAAAACGAACAAAGATTTAATAAAAAGTCAAGGTTCGGATTACGTGTATGAGCATAACGCTATGGTGGCAATGGGAACCGTAAAAGTTAGATTTTTGGATACAAACCAATTGATTGACCCTACATTTATTCAGAAAAATCCCGTAGGGTCGAGTTTGATTTTTGATTTGAAAAGCCTTCCCATGGGGCGTTGTCAATTAGAGATTAGAGGTGTTTTTTTCGATCGTTTTTATTATACTGGAAATGTGGAAAATATCTTCGGAATTATTGAATTATACTTTGATAATTTAATGCCTAATAATTACAGAGTTTTAGATGTTAATTTGCTGAAATTCAACGTCTTGAAAAAAGATAGACCCTTGTATAAAATTAAATTTGCGAATCGAAAAACACTTTGGAAATATATCATTGATATTCAGAAAAGCGGAGTTTTGCAAAGAGATTTAAGTCTTTTGCCTAATCCAGCAGCCAAAGATAATTACGTCAATAAACTCAACTTAATTGCCAATGATGTGGAAATTATTTTCACGAAGACATCGGGGACAGGAGCAGATTCTCGGCTGAGTTTTACGTCTAATAATCCAATAGATTTGAAGGAAAAATTCTTTACGAGTGGTGGAACGAATGATTTAACGATGAAGCTCAGAAAGCTTATTGGCGACCCATCGGAAGGGGATTTGAAAACCCAATTGCCCTTACCCGCTACTAATATTTCACCCGTAAAAGACCCGATTTTGAATACCGTTACGGTGTATTCGGAAGTGGTGGTATTGATATAGATTTTTAACATTTTACTGTTACTAAAAACAATTTAACAATGATAACTAAAATTGCCACCCCAGGTGTGTATGTAGATGAGAAAACTACGATGCCCCCCTCAGTTGCCGAAGTTGAATCAGCCATTCCTGCGTTTGTAGGTTATACTGAGAAGTCTCCAAACAATGTATTCAATATCCCGTATAAGGTTACTTCAATGGTAGATTTTAACGCCCTTTTTGGTGGAGGTCCCAACGAAGATGAAACCAAAGTTTCAGTGGATGTAGATAAAGTAACTATTGCAGGCGTGGAACAATATAAAGTTACCCTTGCCATTGCTTCGGTAAGTAAAAATATTCTGTGGTACGCCATGAAGCATTTTTTTGATAATGGCGGAGGAACTTGCTATGTCGTTTCGGTAGCAGCATTTAAAGACCCCGATAAAGCTGAATTAAGTGCAGGAGTCAAAGTCTTAGAAGATTTTGATGAGCCAACGATGTTGCTTTGTCCTGAAGCTTCAAGACTTGCCGATTCTGGGAGTGCCAATGAAGTTATGCGAAACATGATACTTCAAGCCTCCACCTTAAAAGATAGATTAGCTTTAGTGGATGTTTTTGATGTTGTGCCAGATTTGGCAACCCCAAAATTATCCATTGATAAAGATGTAAAAAATTTTAGAGATACTATCGGTGTCATTAATTTAGAAGGGCGTTATGCCGCCGCTTATTATCCAAATTTAGAAACGACGTATTCCTATAATTTTGATTTTGAAACCATTAAAATCAAGACCTACAAAGAAGGAGGCATAACTCCAAATCCCACGCCCATTGCGGATGGCATTGTCTTGGGCGACCCGAGTCTGAAGGGTTCAGTGGTTTATAATGCCATCAAAACAGCCTTGGAAAGCAAACACGTAATCTTGCCTCCATCTGCAGCCATAGCAGGCGTAATTACCAGCGTGGATAATACCCGAGGATACTGGAAAGCACCCGCCAATGCAACGGTAAAAAATGTAGTACGTCCAACGATAATATTATCTGACCGTCAGCAAGATTCTTTAAATATTGATGTAATGGCGGGAAAATCTGTGAATGTAATTCGACAATTTCCTGGATATGGTAACATCGTTTGGGGAGCCAGAACCCTCGATGGTAATAGTAATGAATGGCGTTATGTAAATGTCCGTCGATTCTTTATGGTAGTAGAAGAATCCATCAAAAAATCAATCAATTGGGCAGTTTTTGAGCCAAATACTGCCCAAACATGGGTATTGGTGCAGTCGATGATTGAGAATTATTTATTCTTAAAATGGCGTGATGGGGCATTAGCTGGCACAAAATCCGAAGATGCTTATTATGTAAAAGTCGGCATTAACAAGACTATGACACCGCAAGATATTTTGGAAGGAAAAATGATTGTTGAAATCGGAATGGCGGTGGCTCGTCCTGCCGAATTTATTATTCTCAACTTTATTCAAATGATGCAGAAGAGTTAGTAATAGCTTTGAGCAATGCGTTTTGAAACAAAAAACTTAGCATACCTCAAAACTCATATTTCATTGCTCAAAACTGAATCAAAATCAATCCAACGACTTATTAATTTATAAAATATCATGGCAAATTACCCTGTTTCAGTTTTTCATTTTAAGGTTACCATAGATAGCCTTCCCCCAATGACTTTTTCGGAAGTTTCGGGCTTGACCCAAGAACGTCAGTCCATAGAATACCGTGATGGTTCGATGAAACCAACCGACTTGCCACTTCGGCGTCCAGGCTTGGCAAAAGCTAGTAATGTTACCTTGAAAAGAGGAATTTCAAAATCCAATGACTTTTACGTATGGTTTAATAATGCTGATATTCAACGCAAAAACGTCAATATTCAGTTATTAAATTGGGGAAAATAGTGTTTTCATAAATATTTGATTATTAGTATCTTATGACTTGTTTTTCGCTGATTTACGTGCAAAAGGTATGGTTTTTAGTGCAATTTTTTAACCACCTTATCTCTAAATCATAGGCTAATGCCC
>JANXRS010000092.1 GCA_025356745.1 Arcicella sp. | reverse complement strand
TGGTCCAGCTTATACAGATATTGCCAAACGTAACTATACCAATGAGCAAATTTTGGAATTAGTCTATAAACCAAAACCCGAAAATTGGCCCGATTACGCAACCGAAATGGCTCCAATGTCGCACGTGCCGAAAGCAGATGTATTAAAAATTGCCGCTTGGATTAATACTTTAGGAAAGAAAAGTAAGGTTGATTTAAATAAAATTGAGAATCGGGATTAAGAGGTTTGAAAGTTTGCCATAGTGTTAAATATTTAATACTGTTCTCTTTTACTTTAAAGCTCCTTAATTACTCAATAATTATAGTAATAGTTTAGTTAATTTCTCTAAAGGATTATTTTATAGACTAAAAATAAAAAAGCCAAGTTTGACTATTTTCAGTAGTAAACTTGGCTTTATAGAATCATTTATTGTATTGCTCAATCTGTAATTTTGAGCATGAAACCTTAAGAATTATATCCTTTTCCATTACTTAATAAATTATACAATTGTCCTATTTATGAACTTAAGCAGGGACTTTTCTAATTTTTTCTCTTTCCCAAAATCGGTGTTGAGCAATAGCATTAATAAAAGCATCGGGGGACTTATCAATAATAATACCCATTTGCTCACTTGTTTTGTCATCATCAAAAATCTCGTTATCAATAATATAAGAATTATTCAACAATTCTACTCCATACTCATCCACCGCAATTTTATAAGCTTGATTCATAAAATGAATAGCATCTGGTTCCGCAATGAGGGCATTCACGCTTACACTGCATCAAAAAGCACCGAAGCGGTTGTTAAGAAACTTTTATCAACTTTAATTTCTCTACCATTTAAGCCTTGAATTCTACTTAGTTTGGGAGCAATGATTTTTACGGTAGCTCCTTCAATTTCTAAAGCAATCTTCATAGTAGTTAAAGAATTTTCATCCACACCATCAGCCACAAGAAAAGCAATATTTCTGGTAGTAATAGAAACTTTCTCGGTATTCGCCATGCTCAAAGCAACAGATTGCTCAAGACTTTGTTTCATTTCAACGGGTTCATAAGTATCTTTAGAAGCATCCGCTGGCACACCATGATTGATAGGATAAATGGGATTCTTAGGCACACTTATTCCCAAACAATTGGCAACTCTCTTGGCTAATTGTTTATTCACTTTTGCTAATATTCCTACCATCCGTTCTTGAATATAAACTCGCTCAACTTTACCCAATTCAAAAGTAAAAGCATCAATGATATGATTTTTTTCGTGTTCAGATTGACTATTATAAAATAGAACAGCCTGACTGAAATGGTCAAAGAAACTTTTGCTGCGTTCTCGAATTTTATTACCATCAATGCGTTCTTGATAACTTGTAAAACCTCCTTGAGTCGCTTTTGCTTGGAATGGACAGCCATTACCAATACTATTAGGATGATAACTAACTTTATCTGTACTAATTGTTTGACGCATATGACCATCTCGCTGGTTATTTACCACAGGCACCACAGGTCGATTAATCGGAATTTCATGAAAATTTGGACTCCCTAATCTTGATAATTGGGTATCAGTATAAGAAAAAAGTCGTCCTTGTAGTAAAGGATCGTTCGAGAAATCTATACCAGGCACTAAATGACCTGGGTGAAAAGCCACTTGTTCAGTTTCTGAGAAAAAATTATCAGGATTACGATTCAAAGTCATTTTTCCAATGCGTTTTACAGGAACAATTTCTTCAGGAATTAGCTTAGTTGGGTCTAATAAATCAAACTCAAAGGTATGTTCGTCCTCTTCTGAAATAAGTTGTACGCCCAATTCCCATTCGGGAAAGTTACCATTTTCAATAGCCTCCCACAAATCTCGACGGTGGAAATCTGGGTCTTTTCCTGAAATAATTTGGGCTTCGTCCCAAGCCACAGAATGAACTCCTAAGAGGGGCTTCCAATGAAATTTTACAAAATGTGAAACGCCTTGTTCATTAATAAATCGAAAAGTATGCACCCCGAATCCTTCCATCATTCTATAGCTTCGGGGAAGGGAACGGTCACTCATGAGCCACATAATCATGTGTGTACTTTCTGGCATGAGTGAAATAAAATCCCAAAATGTATCATGGGCAGATGCCGCCTGAGGGATTTCGTTATGAGGTTCGGGTTTCACCGCATGAATTAAATCTGGAAATTTAATGGCATCTTGAATAAAAAACACGGGCATATTATTACCTACAAAATCATAAATTCCTTCATCAGTGTAAAATTTTACGGAAAATCCTCTTACATCCCGAGCCAAATCAGTCGAGCCTCTCGAACCACCAACCGTTGAAAAGCGAACAAAAACGGGCGTAGTTTTTTCAGTATCATTCAGAAATTTAGCTTTTGTGTATTCTCCCATAGATTCATACAATTCGAAAACACCATGAACACCAGAACCTCGAGCATGAACAACTCTTTCGGGAATTCTTTCGTGATCAAAGTGGGTGATTTTTTCACGAAGTATAAAATCTTCCAAAAGCGTAGGTCCTCTATCGCCTACTTTCAAAGAATTTTGGTCATCATTAATCAAAAGACCTTGATTTGTAGAAAGCATTTGATTATCTCCACTTTGCCTGTTTTTTTGAAGGTCATCACTTTTCTTATTTAATTCCATTTTCTTGTTATTTAGGTTAATCTTTAGAAGACTTTTATTTTACTAAGAAATTGTAGATTAATAAGTATTTTAAAAATAAAGGTATAAGTGAAAATAAATATGGTATGAACAAGATTACAAGCTAAGAAAAAAGCAAGTTAACATTATTCATACCATGATTTAATATAAAAATGCCTTTGTAATTTCTAAAGAACTACAAAGGCATCTTATGCTAACCTTCTTGAAATGCTTCCACATTTATTGTGCTGGCGACTTGCGATAATTTTGAGTCAGCTTCTTTCTCTTCGTTCAACGTTTTGTTTAATAAAGAGGCTGCTTCTTGTTCGCCTAATATTTTTGCCATCGAACACAAAGTACCATACGAAGCAATTTCATAATGTTCTACTTTCTGACCTGCAGAAATAATTCCTGCATCTCGTACAACACCCAATTTAGTAGATTCCATAATTTCTTCAGCCTCTTTAATAAGCCCTTCCATTGCCTCGCATTTTTTTGCTTCAGCTTTTATTCCAATTGTCTTAAACACCATTTCAACTCGTGAAACTTGTTCTTTCGTAATTTCTAAGTGTTTCGTGAGTGCGGCAACAAGTTCAGTATCTGTTGCATTTTTAATCATTTTGGGTAAGGCTTTTATCAAGGCCTTTTCAGCCCAATAAATATCTTTTAATTCATGTTCAAATAAATCACGAAGACCTTGTGCAGCATCTGGATTAGCTTTTACACCTTTTGAAGGAGCTGATTTTACATTCTGTGAGATTGATTTTTCAACAGTTTTCATATTTCAAGATATTTTAAAATTGTTTTAAGTATAAAATATATTGCCAAAATATTATACCAATGAAAAATAATTTTTGAAATTAAAGAATTTAAGAATACTCATGGGGAATAAAATCCCTAATTTCCTCTTAAATGAGGAATAATATAGTCAAGTTTTTAAAAGCATTTAGGTAAACACTTCCAAAAAGGTAAAAGCCAAGTTTAACTATTTGAAAATAGCTAAACTTGGCTTTTACCTTTTTTATTAAATTTATCGTTCCAATTTGAATCCTAGATCCGTTGCTGGTCGCTTGTCTGTATTTGCCACTTTCCAACCAGTTCTGTACATCCAATCTGCCATTTTTTTCAATTTTGGATAGTTGATATTTTCGGCATTATCCTGAGGCGTATGATAATCTGGATGCAAAAGACTGGTGTACATGATGGACGGAATTCCCAAACGTGCATAAGGCAAATGGTCGCTTCTGAAATACCAACCTTCAATGTGCGTTATTTTGTCCCATTCAGTATCTAACTTAAACTTTGGACCTTCTTGATTGGCTTCCAACGTCATTTTTACTAAATCCAGCGAGTTTCTATGCGGAGGCATAATGCCCAATACTGCCGCACTATCAAGATTATTTCTGCCAATCATATCACCATTTAAAACCGCTACAACATTACTGATTGGCACAGTTGGATGCGAAGAATAATACCGTGAACCAAGCAATCCACGCTCTTCCGCACCATGAATTACAAATAAAACCGAACGCTTGGCTGGATTTTTCACGAAAGCCCTCGCATTGGCAAGCATCGCCACATCTACACTTCCATTATCGTCGGCTCCGTAGTAAATAGAGTCATTCTTAATCATATTTCTAATTCCGTGTGCATCCGTATGCCCACTATACAAAAGATATTCAGACTTTAATTTCGCATCCGTTCCATCAATTTTTCCAACGATATTTACGGAAGGATAAGCATATTTTGAGATAATTAAATTTGCCTTTATCACGGCATTACCTTGTTGTAATTCCTGTTTAGCGGAGGCGTGTAACCAAATAACAGGCACCTTGGTAGTTACATTCACATTTACCCCTCCGTCAATGTCATAATTACCTCTCTCAAAGTTTTCGTTAGCATCTTCCCATGCTTTTTCAGCGGTTTCATCGGCAACAAAAATGATAGCAATAGCTCCTCTTTTCAACATCGGTAGCCCATATTTTACGTAGATAGAACGGCTATATCGCCATGTAGGTAAGGAAACGTTCATATTAATTCCCTTCGGATTGGCTTCAATGGCAACAACTTTTCCTTTTACATCAATCTTGTTAGTATCAATTTCTAAGGCATTTCCCAAGTAGATAATTGGAGCATTTAGATTAATGTTTGCCATTTGTGAAACCGAAACATCTTTCCACATTGTGAGAGATTTATCATTTATTTGAATAGTTGAATTATCAGCAAGGTGATTTCGCCAAAGCGTAAAATACTGAAAATAAGTACCATCATCACCCGCAGGTTTCAGTCCAATGGCTCTGTATTGCTCTCCTAACCACATTGATGCTTTCAATTCATCCAATGTTCCCGCCGATCGACCGTTGTAATGGGCATCGGCTAGGGCGTATAAATCCTTTTTTAAATCCTCTGTCCGAATGGCACTCAAGGCAGGAGGATTATTCAATTGAGCAAACGCTGTGCTTGCTGTAAGCATTAAAAAGTACAGGAAATTAAGCTTTTTCATTTTGGTTCGTTTTATTAAAATATTTAAAAATTTTATTGGTAATTTTTCTTTTTCATAATATACAAATACTGATTGGAATTCCGAAATTTAGATACATTAATTTCATGAGTTTTTGATAAAATGAGCAAATATTATTACTAACACAAAAGCCAAATTTTCTTTAATAAAATAGGATAATTTGGCTTTCAATGCACTAAAGGAATAAGTTAAACTAATATTTATCTATCTTTCCGCCAAGATTGCCACGCTCCCGTTGACCATAATGCCAAGAATATAAGGGCGGGTTGCATAGGCAGTCTAAGCCAACGAGCAGTATCTGAATTCATACCGAAAGCATCTTTATGTTCAACCAATTGAGCGATGTTTCCTGGAAAAATGGCTATAAAGAATGCCGCTACTATCCATCCAACTTTTATGCGTTGTGAGTAAAGAAAAAGTAGAGATAAACCAAGGATAATTTCAACGATTCCTGAAAGCAAAACTACGATATCGGCATTGATTGGTAACCACGGTGGAACTTGTGCTAAGAATTCTTTTCTCAAAAATGTCAAGTGACCAATACCCGTGAAAGTTAGGAAACTACCTAATAAATATCTTCCGATGTTTTGGAAAACAGATGTAGTATTATTTTCGGAAATATTCATGTTGTTTCAGTTTGGCGTGAAAAAAAGCCAAGGTAAGCTATTTTTAATAGATTGACTTGGCTTTTGATAGAATCTTATCGGTTATCGATTTTCTCTTCTTTTGTTTCTCTCCAATGTCCACTCTATTTTGCTTTCATTTTCTCACGGTCTTCGGGCGACATATTTTGCATACGTTCTGCCATTTTATTTTTCCAGAAGTGCATCCGATTACCTCTCCAACTTCCACCGCCACGGAAACCAGCGAACAGAATTTTCGACAAAATTAACAAGCCTAATGCCTGAGTGAAACTAATGATTTTGAATCCAAAAATGGTGGGAATTAACCAATTCCATAAATTCATGACCACCAATCCACCCACCGATACAAAAAATAGTACGAAGGCTATGACTTTAAAGATTTTAAATGCTTTCATCGTTGTAAACGTTTATTTAATTGAAAATTTCTTGATATAAATAGCGTAATCGCTCTCGCAAATATTGAACCGCTTGACGCTTTTTTGACATCAGTGTATTCATATTAACACCCGTAATTTCGGCAATCTCCTTGAAACTTTTTTCCTCCAATCCGTGCAATTCAAACACTAATCGTTGATTGGCAGGGAGTTCATCGAGGGCTTGCGAAAGGGCCTATTTGATTGGGAAGACGCTCAAACGTAGATTTTATTGAGCTTTAAGGACGGACGGTAAGAATTTGGTTTGGGTGGTAGATTGGGAGGAAAATGGGAAAGCCAAGTTTCTTTTCGGAGACTTGGCTTTTTGAGAATTACTTTAAGACAATAGTGTAAAAGTCTTAAAAATAGTCATTACGCTACATAAAAACTGTTTTTAAGATTTTACCCAATCAGTAATCTTTGCTTTCTGCAATATTTCCTTAATTTTTTAGTTTTTATAGGAAATAAATCTACCCCTTTTAATGATAAAATAATTTCATCACTAATACGTCTTTTCTGTGATATTGTACCTTGAAATACCATTTTGAAGAAATTTATGATATGAATTTTTATTTGCCTGTGAGTACGCAGGTTAACGGCATAGAGTATTATTAAACGGAGCATTCAATTATACCAATTTTGTTTAATAATCTGATATCATTTCTTCAATTTCTCAACAATTTTATACACAAAAGAACCTAAAGATTTGGGAAAATTTTCGTCAGAAATATTTAGATTTTTTGCTTGTTTAATAGCACTTTCTATTGTTGGAATGAACAATTCAGGTTTAGGATTACTCTTATTATAAGAGCCTAAAATTTCTGCAATTTTTGAATCAACATAATTTCGATTCAAACTAACCTTACGATTTTGTAAAATTAACTCAATCTCTTCTGAACTATACTCAGAAATATCTTTTATGTGTAATAGTAGCCAAAACTCGAAGCATGGATTACTTACAGCAACAAACATATTTTCTTGCCTTTCGCATTCCAAAACCATTTCTTCAATATTCTTCCACCTATCCGTATCAATTATCATCCAAAGTTCATCGTTTCTTTCAAAATTATATTCGTCTTTGGCTTCCTTTTTCAACTTGTTAAAAACATGATTTGGGGCACTATTTGTATCTGATTTAGGTCTTTTCAAAAGATGTAAATAAATCAAATCGTTATTAAATATTTCTGATTCTTTGAATTCTTCAAAATACAATTGTTCAGTATCATTGCCTTCAAAAGCTAAAACAATTATTCTTTCTTTTCCTACTGTGCAAAAAGTCGTGAAAATTTGTTATCTTGATTAAAACCGATAAAGCAATGATAACCTTCACAGTAAATATAGTAGATTCAAGTGGTAAATCTATCTCAGTGGTTCGAGAATATGATGGCGAATTAGTAG
>JANXRS010000082.1 GCA_025356745.1 Arcicella sp. | reverse complement strand
GTAAAAAATTTACCAATCCACTCTCCGTATCCGTAGTGGCGGTCACGAGTTACGCCCGAGACATTATCCATGATTGCCTTTTTCTGTTCGATAAGGCGATTAAAAAGTGTTGATTTACCCACGTTCGGGCGACCAACAATTGCTACTATATTTGACATTTTACTGGTTTTGTGAGCTGTTTCCTGCGTACTGTGAATTAATTAAAAAACTGAATGTCAGACTTTTAGTCTTAGTTGGCAAGCACCTCGATTTTGATTAATATACTTTTAAAGTAGGGGTAGAAGAATAGTAATTTGATAATATTTTATTTTTTGATACTTTTCAATAATTGAGTTACTAATTCACTTTTTGAAGATTGTACACCATTTTCAACCTTTAAAAATTTTGGTTCTATGGTTTTGATTAAATCCTCTATTTGAGCTTGTTTTTCTTTAATTTAGTTTTCCAATTCACAGGCTTTTTGTTGTTTTCTTATAAGTTCAAGAATTACTTAATTTTATAGCCAATCTCTAAGGAAACAATCCCGTATCTTTCAGTTTTATAATCAGCTAAATCTCCTTTTATTTTATTCAAAAGACTGTATTCATATCTGAGATTTAAGAGAATTTTATTGATTTTTAAGGACATTTCTATTGGTAAAATAGGCATAAAAGGCTTGTAATAATCATTAACTGATGTATTTTTCAGTTGAGTATTTCCATCGTAAGCAGTAACTGATTTCAGAAGGATTCTTGATCCTAAACCTGTTCCAACGGAAAAATTTTCATGTAACGAGTAATGAATTGTAGGAATTAGCCCAATTGATAAATCGACAGATGTATTCCCGAGATTGCCCAAAGCATTTCCCGATACGTCCGTGGCTGTAAATGGACCATCACTATAAGTATTTAACATGATGTCTGCGGAGTTTCTAAGCACAAACTTCTTTGTGAGGGGTATAATCATTTTTCCTCCAATACCAATTCCCATTCCTGATTCTTGCCATTTTTCAATTGGTATATATCTGTTGATGTTCAAGTCTAAATACCATTCTTGGGGTACTTTCTGAGCAAAAATTTGAATTGAACATAGAAAAAATAACGTAATTAAAAGGTAGTTTTTCATTTTCATATAACTAAGATTTTACGAGTAAAAGTGGATGATGGCGTTTGTAATGTTGCATGATACGTTCCTTTCTGTTCAGCTTTAATTGTAATACTTTTATTATCCTTCTTTGGAATAATTTGACTTACGATTTTTTTTCCTTGTGGGTCAAAAACAAAAAGTTGATATTCTTGTTCTGATTCGTTACTTGCCTGAACTGTAAAAGTGCCGTTACTTATACTTGGATAAACATAAAATGATGTTCCGTCTTCAGCAGCAGCAATTTTGCTTTTAGAAGGCAATATTTCTTCAATGCCATTACAAGAGAAAAGAAATAAAAAGGAAACGAATGATAGTAATTTAAGGGTGTTCATTTTTATTTTTTTGTATAAATTATTTAGTTAAAAACGGGGTTATTTATCTAACCGTCAATACATTATCTTTCAAATTAATGCAAATCTCTTTCTCTGCCAAAAAATCCAATCCAAGAACGCCTTTGAAATTACTTTCAGGATCATCGAAAAGATAGGAAGTTATTTCAAAATCATCACGAGTTATTCCTAGTGCATTGACGAAAGTAACATCAAAACGATTGGCATAAATTATTCCATTGGCAGTTTCAACCGCAATAATTCCTTTGGTATCATTCAATCGATAACCTTCTTTTATCAATACGCCAAAGTCAATAAAGGTATGTGATGCACCCGTATCAACCACTAAATCGACAAGGCTATTTCCAATTCGTGCTGTTATAACGATTAAGTCTTCTTCGGTTTCTCGTTCAAACGAGTAGCTTTGAGCCATTTACGATTATGATTTTTAATGCCTGTAAAAATGATAGTAGTTAACTGAGTTTTTGGAACTTCGCTACTTTTATAACATAATTCCAAGTAATCTTTGCCATGAAGTAAAACCTCGCCGTGGTCGATATGACTCTGGTTTTCCCCATCCAAACCAAGCAAAACCCATTCATCGGGATACTCAGTTTTTATCTGGTCAATCGTTAATGAGTTCATGATTTTTGCTGATAAAATTATGATGAATTCTAATTACTCGATTTAAAATATATTCCGATTATTACCAATAACTAATGACCGAAATCGTAACTACTCGCCACCATACCCAAACATTCGCAACTTCTGTTGCTTCGACCGCCAATCGGGTTCTACTTTGATAAATTGCTCTAAGAAAACCTTTTTACCAAAGAATTTTTCCATTGCCTCACGGGCTTGAATACCCACTTTTTTGATGGATTCACCTTTATGCCCAATCAAAATGGCTCTTTGGGTTACTCGTTCTACGTAGATTTCTGCCGAAATTCTGATAATGTTTTCTTCCTCTTTAAATGCTGCAATCGACACTTCACATGAATAGGGAACTTCTTTTTTATAATTCAAAAATATCTTCTCTCTAATAATTTCCGAAGCAAAAAAGCGTTCGGGCTTGTCGGTCAATTCTTCTTTATCGAAATAAGGTGGATGGTCGGGTAAATGTTCCACGATTGAATCAAATATTGACCCTGTATTTTGTTCTGTCAATGCTGAGATAGGGATAATATCCTGTGTCGGAAAACGTTCACGCCAATGGGCAATTTTCTCTGCAATTTGCTCTTCCGTGGCCAAATCTATCTTGTTAATCAACAATAGTACAGGAATATGGTCAATCCGTGCAAGTTTGTCAATAACATCATCTTCATCGTACTTTTCAAAAATATCTGTTACAAAAAGAATTACATCGGCATCCTCCAAAGAAGCATGAACGAAGGTCATCATTGATTTATGTAACTCATATTTGGGCAGAATAATTCCAGGTGTATCTGAGTAAACTAGCTGAAAATCAGTACCCTTATGATTTCCATTGAGAATCCCCATGATGCGATGGCGAGTCGTTTGTGCCTTTGAAGTAATGATACTGAGGCGTTCACCCACCAAGACATTCATCAACGTTGATTTGCCCACGTTGGGTTTGCCTACGATGCTCACGAAGCCTGCTTTATGATTGATTTGTTCCATGTTGATAAGGATAATGATAAAACAAAAAAGCGTAACTACTTTTTTATGAGTAAGTTACGCTTTTATTTAGTAGCAGGAACAGGACTCGAACCTGTGACCTTTGGGTTATGAGCCCAACGAGCTACCTACTGCTCCATCCTGCGGTGTTGTGTTTCCATTTGATTGGACTGCAAAGGTACGGAAGTTTTTCAGATATACAAGCCCATATTGATAAAAAAAGTATTTATTTTTAAAACTATTAAATATTAGTGCTTATATCTTCAGCTTCGCCTATTTCAATTAATCTGTCAAGGGTGAGTTTGCAGAGTCTTAAATACTGATGTTACGCAAGGTTACCCTAACGTAGTTATTTGATACTGATTATCTTTGTCTATGGAAAAAATGATGGATTTTTACACAGACTATTTGATTAGTAGCACATCACAAACAAGTGCCACGGGTTTATCA
>JANXRS010000063.1 GCA_025356745.1 Arcicella sp. | reverse complement strand
AACGAAATAGACCCAGTAACTGCTGATAAAACATTGGCTTCAATTCTGCATTCAAAAAGTAATAATGCAAAAAATGGAACGGTAAAATTCTTTTCTAAGAAATACGCTTTCCCTATTTTATTGGCCTTTCTAATTGCCTTTTTTAACCAAGTATCAGGTATAAATGCCATCATTTATTACGCTCCTCGGGTTTTTGAAATGTCAGGGTTGGGTAAATCAACGGCCTTACTCTCATCGGTAGGAATTGGACTTATTAACCTGATTTTTACGATGTTAGGCGTAAGTTTAATTGATCGTTTTGGTCGCAGAACCCTCATGTTTATTGGGTCAGCAGGGTACATTATTTCTTTAACTTTAATTGCTAAAGCTTTTTACACGGAAGAATTTGAAGGAATGACCTTCTTCGTCTTTGCTTTTATTGCGGCTCACGCCATCGGACAAGGTGCTGTGATTTGGGTATTTATTTCAGAAATTTTCCCTAATGAAATTCGTGCTTCAGGGCAAGCCTTCGGGAGTTTAACGCACTGGGTATTTGCGGCAATTATTACTAATGTTTTCCCTTATTTTTCGGGAAAATTTGGCGGAACACCCATATTTATATTCTTTGCGGTGATGATGGTATGCCAGTTGTTATATGTCTGGTTAATGATGCCAGAAACCAAAGGAGTAGCCTTAGAAGATATGGAAATGCGGATTGGACATTGACAGTTTTCTCACTCAAAAGAGCATTTAAAAGGGATTAATAATCTATTAATCCCTTTTGATATTTATCTAAATTTTTTAATTATTCGAACATTAAATATAAAGTAACGGTATGAGCATTAAGCCGTTGAATGTCTCTTGCATAGGGATTATTATTCGTTGGTGAAATAAACATATTGGTTATTCCATGTGAAAAACGAAGCTCTGGTGTAAATTTAAAATATTTAAAAAATTGTTCAAAACCTACGCCATACTCAAATGATAAATCTGCAGTACGAGTATCTAATCTTCTTGTGGAAGCTGCATTTTTTCTAACATTTGCCTCAATTCCAATCTTGAAACCAGCATCTAAAAACATTCTTGAATTCTGCCTTCTTTGCGATTTATATTTTAACAAAAGCGGAATTTCTAACCAAGTTGATTCACGTAATTCAGGCGGAAAATCAGGGGAATTATTAAAGCGATAATCGACTTCACGCCCGTACAAAGCAATGTTCATTCCTGTCTTAAAATCGAAACGATCTGTTAATTTAAAATTAACCAAACCACCCACTTGAAAAGCAAAATTTTCAGGCGAAACAATTGTTACGGCAGAATCAGTTGCACTTCCTGAACCAAAATTCTTACTATGATAAACATTAAATCTGGATGCACCAAAGCCAAAAAGAAAGCCGAAATGAACTGGTTTGTCATCATAAAATTCATCATAAATTCGTTTATACTCGTATTTTTGAGCAAGAGAATTATGAGAAAATCCAGCGATGAAAATAAAAGTAAAAATGGCGAAAAGAATTACTTTCTGCCTATATAAATGGTACTGATGCCAAATGTGAGTGGTAAACATTGAGTGTTGTTAAAGCCTGCTCGTTGAAATACCTGCATAAATTCGCTTCCTTCTGGAAATGCTTGTACCGAATCATACAAATATGTATAAGCGGAAGTATCCTTGGAGACAATTTTACCAACGGTAGGCAGAATGTTTTTAAAATAAAAATTATACAATTGCTTCATAGGAAACTTTTGCGGTTTTGAAAACTCTAATACGATACAAGTTCCACCTGTTTTCATCACACGACACATATCAGTTAATCCTTTCTCAAGATTTTCAAAGTTCCGCACTCCAAAACTAACGATAACGGCATCAAAAGTATTGTCTTCAAATTGCAATTTTTCCGAATCTCCGCTTTGTAATGAAATTATAGATTCCACGCCAAGTTTTTTGATTTTCTCACGACCAAAACTTAACATTCCTTCCGAAATATCCACGCCCACAATTTTATCGGGCTTCAAAGCCAACGCCTCAATTGCAAAATCACCTGTACCCGTAGCAATGTCTAAAATCGTTTTGGGTTGAGTTTTCTTTAATAATTTAATGGCTTTTTTACGCCACAAAATATCAATGCCTCCACTCAATAAATGATTCAAAAAATCATATTTGGGTGAAACATTATCAAACATTTGGGCAACTTGCTCTTTTTTGGAAGCGTCTTGCTCTTTATATGGAACGACAGTCATTGGACAGCAGGCAGGAGATTGGCGGCAGTATTGAATTGCCATTTTCTCTTATACCTATATAGTTTAAAAATAGTACAACAAAATTACAATACACTTCTTAGATAAACCCTCATTTAAAAAGATTGTTTCTTTAAAAACCTGTTTTGTAATATTTATCGTAAATTGAAAAACAATCATCATCATTAAACAATCCATCAATGTATAACCTCGGGATTTATATCATGTCATTTTTTTTCATCGCAGGCGGTATTTACCACTTCGTGAAACCCAAATTTTATCTTTATATGATGCCTCCCTACATTCCCAATCATAAATTAATGGTTTTATTAAGTGGTGTTGCAGAAATTATTTGTGGCATTGGCTTACTTTTTTCAGCTACCCGTTCACTTTCGGCGTGGGGCATTATTGCAATGTTACTCATATTTTTTACAGTCCACATTTTCATGATTACTTCTGACAAATTTCATAAAATATCAAAAGTATTTTTGTGGGGTCGTATTGTTTTGCAATTTATGTTTATTTATTGGGCGTATTTGTATGTGTAGAAGAGGTTATTCTTTAATGATTCTCTTATTAAATAATCAAAATTTTTACCTTAGAGTTTTGTATAGGGTAATATAGGGTAAGTACTCTACACTACTAAAATTTGATATTTGAATAATTGTATTTTTCGGATGATAAATCGGGTAAATATTTTAAAAATTGGGGTCAAATTTTGTTCAATAAATTCGGGTTTACGGAAATTTTCAAAAATCATATTCATCCCTA
>JANXRS010000034.1 GCA_025356745.1 Arcicella sp. | reverse complement strand
TGAAAAAGTCAAATGGCAACGTCGAAAAACAGCAAAAACAGTCAATAATTTAGTAATGTGCGATAATAAGTATAATATCTTAGCCATTTCTGATTGTATCGAAGGTCATCATCATGACAGCTATGAACTCATCCAAAATGTTCAAAATATGTTAGATTCAATGAAAAAACAATCCATTGAATATCATTTCTCGCATCTTAATGCTGATTCAGGATTTGATGTAAAATCATTCTTAGCGTTTATAGAACAGATGGAAATGGTACCCAATATTAAGCAAAACAAACGAAATACTAAGAAAACAGCACAAATCATCTATCGTTACATGAGCGACTATATTTATGCAAACAGATTTAAAATTGAGGTCGTCTTTGCTTGGTTAGATACTTACAAAAGAATCCTCGTGCGTTTTGAAAAGTTAGCGGTGAATTTTAAATCGTGGTTGAACATAGCAGCGGCAATGATAAATTTTAGACACATTTTCAATTAAATATCCTTGACATTAAATTTCAAAAAATATAATAGTATTTTGAACAAAAATAAGTACAAGTTTAAAAGTAGTTTATGTTATTGTTGTAATATTGAACGAAGTGAAATATTAGTAGTCTTTCGTCTTAAACAGATATTTATATTTGTTTAACATAATAAATAACATAGACTAAATACTGGCGGGTACTTATCTTATTATGAATAACTATAACAATTTTAGGGATGAATTTATTAGTAGTTTTTAGCATGAATCTTAAGATTCTATTTTCCCGAATCTCAAGATTCCATCAAATCTTAACTTCAGATTCCTAAGTATTGCAAAATATGCTGAGTCTTGGTTTTTTAGCCATATTTAGCGCATTCTATATTGCTATATCCTAAGATTCAGCAGAATCTTGACTATTTAAGGATTGAGGTTCTTCTTCCAAATCTGCTAAAAATTTACTTTTTAAACTCAATATTTCGTTTGATATGTGTAATTTTCGTCTCTTCGTAATGAAAACCTCAATTATAAAGGCTTATATTTTTCTTAGAAATAAGTTTGGTTCGCTTGTAAAAGCAGAACATACATTTTAAACCAGTACCCAATTGACAATAATATGACTATAAATTATTAATTTCCAATCAAGGTTATGAAGTGATAACCAGGCAAAACAAACGGTCCTTTGAAAATGCCTTCTTCGGGATGATTAATGAATTTATAGAACGCTTGGTGTACGGCTCATCCTTAAAACTAAAAGTAGCTTTTAGATATTCCAACAATGATTGTTTTACTTCATAAGCCTGTTGCAGCGTTAGCATAGATTTCTTTTGTTTTTGCGTTTTCCCTTTAATTACTTGATTCTTCTCCCACCTTTCTCCCACCTTTCTCCCACCTTTACTTCACTTTCCATTTACCCATTTTATCACTACCAAGCCGTTCAATAAATCCTGCCTCTCTCAATATTCTAATATTACTCGATATGGTTTTCTCACTAACACCCATGGTTTTACTCAATATACCATGAGTAATGGATTCATTTTCTCTCATTAATGCAATAATTGTTTTTTGATTATTGGTTAAGAAAATTTCTGGCTTTTTAGGTAATTTTTCGGGAATTGTTGCCAATTTTTCAGGCTGAAATTCAATGGAGAAACTGGCAAAATCATAATTAAAAATCGGGGCTGGAATGCCGTATTTCAAACATTCAGCAATAATCTGAACCGTTCCCCTGCCCCAAGCTTCTATCAAGCCCGCCCTAAAAAATGCGGTGGAAATATCTGGATTAAAGGGGCGTGAAGCGTGTTTTTTCTTCAATTCCTCTACCGTCCAGTTTTCGGGAAGTGTGCCATCATTCCAAAAAATAATTTTATCGGCGTACACACTGATTTGGATCGGAATACCGCTACTGTAATCTTTGTGGGCAATGGCATTTAGCAGCGTTTCACGCAGGGCAATCTCTGGAAAGGGAAATTTCTCTACTCGGTGCAAACCTTGATACCCAATACTGGCTTGTAGATATTTGGTGAGCAATAAATCCATCGTTTTTTCGACTTGCTCGAATAGATAACCGTGTATTTCGTCTTGAAATAACAAATCATCGTCCGTTCTGAAATAACCGATTTTTACGAAGGCACCCGTTACGTATTTTTCGGGGTCAGGGTGGAACAATAAAACCGCTGCTCGTTTCAAATAATCGCTATCAGTTAAATGCAGTTTTTCGAGTAATATTTCGTTATTTTCCTGTAAAATCTCTTTAGTCAGTCGGTTGGAAGCGATGGCGTTTTTTCGGAAATAATCAAAAGCGACAACACTTAAATCTTTGGCTTTTACGTTCGGAACGGGTACACCATCCCAACGTTTGCCTTGTTTTTGCAAAAGAAATTTATCCAAAGCACCGCCTTTCAATTCTTGTTTAGTGCTACCACTTCTGTAATGGTATTGCCCTTTATAGCTGACAGGATAGGGGTAGGCTTCTACGCTGATTTCTAAGTAGTTAAGCTCATTTTCTGTTCGTAAATCTACGTCAATGATGATGCCCAAAATATCCCGTACTTTATTGGGGATGTCTTCCAATAATTTTTTGGCATCGCTCAGCCCTGTTACGGCTCCTTTGTCGTTGATGCCAATGAACAGTTTTCCCCCCCAGGCATTGGCAAAACCGCCAATCCACTTGATATATTCATCCCGCCAAGATTCTTTCCATTCTATGTTTTGACTTTCTTCCATTGTTCAAATATACTTACAATTGCTTAAACCATTCCCAAGCCGTTTCATAATCTTGCACTCTATCGCATTTTTCAAAAGGGGTGTGATAGACTACTTTTTGTCCTCGGTATAATTCGCTTTTTTCGATGGTATAAAAGCCTAACAAGCAAAATTGAGCCAAACGCCACATAGCGTGGCGTTTGGCTCAATTTTACCCGCTTATTATTTACTACTGGACATACAGAGCAAAAGAATCTTAACAAACTGAATAGACTTCCGTAACTTGTTTGCTACCAAACAAAAAGCAAGTTATCGTGAAATCCAATCCAGTTGTATGTCAATTTAATGAGTATTTTTTAGATTTT
>JANXRS010000028.1 GCA_025356745.1 Arcicella sp. | reverse complement strand
GAGATAATTTCAATCCGTTCCTTTTCTTTAATTAAGGCATCAAAAGTATCAGGATGAATATCAAAATTTAATTGGCTCGCAAAACGTATTGCCCGCATCATTCGTAAGGGATCATCCGAGAAAGTAATGGATGGTTCGAGTGGAGTTTTAATGATTTTTCTACGAATATCTGCCAAGCCATCAAAAGGATCAAACAATTCGCCAAAGTCAGAATCATTTAAAGAAATTGCCATGGCATTGATGGTAAAATCTCTACGATTTTGGTCATCTTCGAGCGTGCCATCTTCCACAATTGGCTTCCGTGAATCTCGTTGGTATGATTCCCGTCTTGCCCCCACAAATTCAACTTCCCAATCATCAATTTTTAATTGTGCCGTTCCGAAGTTTTTAAAAACTGATAAATACACTTCATCACGGCCAGAATTTTTGGCAACTAATTCTGCCAACTCAACGCCCGAACCCACGCAAACGATATCAATGTCTTTTGAAGGACGTTGTAATATTAAATCTCTAACAAATCCACCCACTACGAAAGTCTTAATATTCAACTGTTTAGCTGAATCTGAGACAAGTTTAAAAATGGGGTTTGTATCTAATGTTTCTGTAAAATTCATGTTAAAGGGGTTATAGATTAGGGGTTAGAGATTAGGGAGTAAAATTCAGAATTACACCTCTGCATTCTTAACTTTTCTAACCCCTATGAGCCAACCCCTAATCCCAAAACAAAAATTATTTCCTAATAAATTCAAACTCACCGCCCAGACCCAATTTAACAATTTGCGAAGGTTGAGTATTTTTATTTTCTCCCTTTGGATTTTTTAAAATATAATCCACTCCATTAATAATTTCAAGTGAAATGTCCTCAAATTTCAAAGGGGAAGATTGTCCTGAAATATTGGCAGATGTGGAAACAATAGCCCTTTCAAATTTATGAACTAAACCCTTGCAAAATTCATCTTTTAACAATCGAATTGCAATTGAACCATCTTCTCCCATCAAATTAGGGGGTAGATTTTTTCCTTTCGGATAAATAATCGTTAAAGGTTTTTCGGCAAATTCAACTAAATTCCAAGCCAATTCTGGGACTTCTAAGACGTATTCAGAAAGCTGATCTATCTTAGTAATTAAAATGATAAAAGACTTGCTGTCAGGTCGTTGCTTTAATGAAAATATCTTTTCAATGGCTTTTTCGTTACGGGCATCACAGCCTAATCCCCAGATGGTATCGGAAGGATAAAGAATAAGGTCGCCTTTGCGGAGATGTTGAAGTGCTTCGTGGTACAAGTTTTTGTTGAGTTGTTGAAATACAAATTTACGAAGACTATATTTAAAACTAAGAACTAATAATCAATAACTATCGTCTTTTCTCATATCCTAATTTCCTCAAATAAAAGACTTCCTTCAAAAGGTCGTCTGCACGTTTAGTTTCAATTTTACGAGTACCCCAAACCACAAAGTTTTGGTCGTACCAAGCCGCTACATTTGCTTCTTCATCGGGTTTAGCTTTTTCATCAGTTTTAATTTCAAAAATTTCCTTCTCGCCTATGTATTCACTTTCTTTAAGTTGCTGTAAATTGATTTTTCCTTTTTTCAAATATACCAAAAGCCATTTGTCATTTAATTTTGAAACCTGCACTTGTTCGACTAAATCTTCACTCACAGAATTATCCATCACCAAGGCATTATCCCACAAAATTTTTCCTGTTTTATCAAATTCACATATCACAGCGTGCGTGAAGATATATTCTTCCTCACGTCTGAACTTATCCCCTGACCTTGCTCCTAAAATTGAAGCTGATAAGGCTGAATTATTTTTGGGTTGAGAATAATAAATTTCTGCAATTAGTAGCGAACCATTTTCAGTTGCTAAAAGATTATGAACCAACAACTTATAACTAAAATTAGGCTCTTTTCCTTCCTTCTTTTTCTGTTTAATTTTCTCCCTCATTTTTTCCTGACGTTTGGGCGACATAAAAGCGAAAAAATTCTTCATATCTCCAAATTTTATGATACTTGTCCCTTTTTCGAGTCCTTCTTCCAAGCGTGTGAGATACAAACCTTTTGAAAAATCATTGCAATTATTGGAATAATTACCGACTAAAAGTGATTCTCTTTCATTGAGGGGTAACATTTTTCCACTAATAAAACTGAAACTATTTCCTTCTAAATCAGGTACATGGATAGTTCTCAGTGTTTTACCCTCCGAAGAATAAGCCTGAATTGCCAAACCACATTTTCCTTTTCGTCTTTCTTTTACAATTACGTTTATCTCATTTCTTTTGTCATCTACTTCTAAACCATTAATTTCCAGATGTTCATCATATAAACCATGAAAAACTGTTCCTTTTTGATGGAAAAATGAAAAGGAAATTACAATGGGTTTCTCGTAGTAACTTCCACCCAAAAAGGCAGTATTTCCTAAGACTTTAAAGAATTCGACATTGACATTTCCTAATAATTTACCTTTAAATTCGTCAATTTCTCCTCTTTCTAAATCTAATCGAACAATAATTATTTTTGGTGTTTCAAGTTCCTGAAATAACCAGAAAAGATAATTTTCATTCTGATATGACATTACCGATTCAAAACCTGCTTCTAAATTAAGGATTGTGTGCCAGCGTTCTTGGAGATTAGTATCGTATCGATAAAAAATCCAATTAGTCAAATTTAGATTAAAAAAACTTTCCTTTTGCAAGGTCAATAACATCCCATTTTTATCCAAAGGTAATACCGAAATAGACTCATAAAACTTTGAATCTTTTGGAATATCAATCTGTCCAAGCTGATTGAGTTGAGCTGTAGCAGAGGCAGAAATTAGCCCGAAAAATAGTATTTGGAATAGATATTTCATTGGCGAATATTTTTTAAAGGAACATTTACAAAAACGAATGTTCTTAGAAAATAAAATTAGTTAAATTTGTGGGAAAATGAAATAGGTTGAAAAATAGTTACTTAAACTAATGTTGTGCCTGTAGAGATAAAAAATAGTTAATTTTTAAGGTCGAAATGAACTCAAAACAGTGAATAGACCTATTTTTATGACAAAAATAAAAATTATTCCCGTCAATATTACTAATAATGCCAAAGAACAAGTCAATAAAGCCTTGACTATCAAAGGAATACCCGAAAATTATTTCCTTAGAATTGGTTTGCGTGGAGGTGCGTGTAGTGCAACTTATTTCATCGGATTTGATAAAATGGAAGACCTTGACGACCTTTACGAAATTGAAAATCTCAATATCAAGTTATTAATAAAACGCCCCCATTTAATGTACCTAATAGGCATCGAACTGGATTTTGAGGAAGAAGGAAACGGATATACATTTAATAAAAACAGTTAATAAGTTGATGAATTTTTGTTCTTGAATTATTAACTTATCAACTAATAAAAAATGAAAATTGCTGCTATTGATATTGGCTCTAATGCCGCCCGTATGCAAATCTCAAAAGTCTTGGAAAACGATGGAAAGATTAGCTTTAAAAAAGTTGAATACGTTCGTTTTGCTCTACGTTTGGGTCACGATGTGTTTAATGATGGAGAAATTAGCCCCGAATCTGAGGTGAGAATTTTTAAATTATTGAATGCTTATAAACTCTTGATGGATTTGCATGAGGTGAAAGATTATCTTATTTGTGCAACCTCAGCGATGCGTGAGGCGAGTAATGCAGAAGCCGTCATTACTCGTATTCACAAGATTTTGGACATGAAAATCCATATTATCGAAGGTACAAAGGAGGCAGAATTAATTAATGATGTAGTAGTTCAGGCTTTGGACGATGCTAATTATTTGCACATTGACGTTGGTGGAGGTTCAACCGAATTGAATATTTATTTTCAAAGGAAGAAAATTGCTTCTCGTTCTTTTAAAATTGGGTCGGTTAGAACGTTGGAAAATAAAGAAAAGGAAGGCGATTGGGAGAAAATGAAAAGATGGGTAGAAAGCAATATTGACGTAAAAAAAGCAAATATTACTGCTGTTGGAACGGGAGGAAATATCAATAAATTATTTAATATTTCGCCTAATCATGAAGGTGAGACTTCCATGACCTATGAAGAGTTAATGCGGTTAAAAGAATACGTAGGCTCTTTTACTTTAGAAGAACGCATCAATAGACTCCGTTTAAATGCCGACCGTGCCGATGTTATTCTTCCCGCTGCACAAATTTATTTGTCAGCCATGAAGTGGTCGGGAGCAAAAAGTATCATTGTGCCTGATTTAGGTTTAAAAGATGGAATTATTAAGATGGTTTATGAGAAAATTCAGAACCGAAAGAAGATATAAAAAACGTTTTTGTTATACTTAAAGTGCCAAATTTGCCTATTTATTAAGCAAATTTGGCATTTTTATTTTGAAACAAACAAATTTGAATTAGGCATTTATAAGGTTCTAAATCTGAACAAAATGGCTAGATGTGACTCTTTTACACCTTCTTCTTGCTTGTATTATCATCAATTTTACTCCCCAAATAATTCACAATACTGGACTCTCCGTGGCTTTGCCCCCCACCTTTATATTCATTCTTACTCATATTTCTAAATTGAATATAAGTGGCAGTTCCAAAAGAGATAAATGAAACCACTACGGCAAAGGTCAAAACAAGTAGTTCTAAATTTTCCATATTAGTTTTTGAGTTTCGTATTAACGTAAATTAACATTGCCAAGATAGTTGGAGGCCAAAGACCAATAAAAATGGCTCTTGAGGGATCTTTCATGAATACGAATTCGTATTCGGATACAAATATTAGGACAACGACAAGTACTAAAATTACGACTTCTGATACTTTGAATTTATGAAACATGACTTTCTTTTATGAATTAAACATTTAACAACTAAAGGAATAATACTTTGATAACTCCCGATGTACGTAAATGTTTAATATGTTTTTTAAATTCTCAAAAAAATAAATACAAAATTTGTAGATACAAAAATCGAAACAAATTGATTTTCAATTAGTTGAATGAATAAAAGAACAAATAATTTTACTAAAACTAACCGCAAAAAATGGAAAAATTCTTACAAAGTTGGATTGCCGTTTATGATAAATGTGAAGACAAATGGCATTCAATTCAAGCCTCAAAAACGATAAGTAATTTGGTAGTTTTGTTCTTTTTTACAGGAATTATTATTACATTACTTTCTCATTACCAAATAATTACCTATCAAGTTGGAAAATTTTTTGCTATTGAATTGGCTTTCAGTGTTTTATTGATTAGCGAAATCTTAGGCTTGGTTTTCATTCTGACACATTCAGTGGCAGATTCAGTAGGGAAGCAATTTGAAATTATTTCTTTGATTCTGCTTCGGGACGCTTTTAAAGAAATGGGGCATCTCCCGCTTGACATTGCTTGGAGTAGGGAAACCTTATTGGAACTCTTACCACTAATGACGGATGCTATCGGAGCGGTAATTATTTTCTTGATTATTGGCTTGTTCTATAAAGCCCAACAGCATATTCGACTGACCAATAATCCTCAAGAACAAATACAATTTATCCTGTTGAAAAAATCTGTTGCTAACGTGCTATTAATGGTTTTTTTGTCTATTTGTATCTATGATATTGTTGATTTTTTTATCACTAATCAATATCAAAATACCTTCAACGTTTATTATACTATCCTGATTTTTACAGACATCTTGATTTTAATTATTTCCCTGCGGTATAGTAATTTGTACGTTCATTTGTTTAGATATTCGTCATTTGCTTTGGCAACCGTCATTATCCGATTGTCGCTCTCCGCCCCAAAATACTATAATGTTCTTCTAGGTGTGTCGGCTGGACTATTTGTATTAATGGTAACGAATATCTACAATATGCTCAATAAAAATGAAGTAGCAAAATGAAATATTAAACTAGAAAAGTTTGAGTTTAGTTTCTGCAGGAATTAATCAGATTGCCTTAATTCTCTTAAATTCCATAAAGCTGACATTATTTCCGTTGTAAAAAAACTGTTTATCCATTATAACAAACTAGTTTTTTTTACGTTAAAAATTATGTAAATGAAAATGGTATCTTTGTCGAAATTTTCGATTCAATTTAATTATGAAAAAATGTACTCGATTACTAGTTTTATTGTTGATTGCTACCCTCGGTTCGCAGCCAATTATAGCACAGTTTAAATTCTCAAATCTTTTCGGAGGAAAAGAAAAATCCCGTAAAAATCGTGTTTTTGAACCTACTTCAACGGTAAGTTTGGGCTTAGGGACATCTAGTTATTACGGAGATTTATCACCTTACGGCAGAATTATCCAATCAACTTTTACAGGAATGCGTTGGAATGCAAATTTCAATTTCACTCGTCAAATTTCTCCAACGGTTGGTATTCGTTTTGGACTTACTTGGGCAAGAATTTCGGGTGATGATAGTTTTATGAATGGTATTAAAGGATATCAAGCGAATTTCATGCGAAATCTTCATTTTCGTAATGATGTTAAAGAACTCTCCATTGTTGGACAATATGATTTAGTACGTACAGAGCGTAGTTATTTACGCCGTGAACAAATAATTCCTTATATTTTTGGTGGTATTGCCATATTTGCTCACGATCCTGTTGCACGTCCAGATAGTAGTATTTATCAAAGTAGAGATTGGGTTCGTTTACAACCTTTAAATACGGAAGGACAAGGGTTACCAGGGTATACAACGCCCTATTCTTTGATTAGTGTATCATTTCCAATTGGTTTGGGAGTTCGTTATAAATTGAATCCAAATTGGGATTTAGGTTTTGAAATGGGATTTCGTTACACGCTGACTGACTATTTAGATGATGCGGGTGGAAACTATGCTGATCCTAATGATTTAGCAGGACAAAGCCCTTTATCACGTGATATGGGCAATAGAACATTAGAAAGATTTGCTGCCAATCGTGGAATTGACCGTAAGCAAGGCGTTGCTAATTATTTAACAAGTCAAGGTTTATATGACCCTGCTTCAGGTTTGGATCCTTTCACGGTGGTAACCTCGGTTCAAGGTTTTTCAGATAGAACAGACCAAAGAGGAAGTCCAAAATATAATGATGCTTATATGTTAACGACTTTCAAATTAATTTATCATATTTCTGGGAAAATTAGATGCCCAGTTATTCGCTAAGAAAATTAAACTAAAAAATATAATTGTCAGGTAATTTAGCCTGACTTTTTTATAAGTATGAAATTAATTAGAAATTTACTTTTGATCTTTTGTACATTCCTAACATTCAATTCTTTAGCACAAAAAATTGAGATTGGTGGAGGTTTTGGGGCAATGAATTATAAAGGTGATATTTCGCCTGATTTTCACCCTTCTTTTGCACAATTGGGGGGACACTTATTGTTTCGGTATAATCTCAAAAAAGATATTACCTTTCGTTTGGGAGCAAACATAGGATCTATTTATGCAAATGATAATGAGGTAAGTGATTCTTTTAATAAGTTGCGTGGGCAATCTTTCAAAACCAGTATTAGAGAAGTAAGTTTAATTACAGAATACAATTTTTTCAGTTACCAATACAGTCGTGGTCATAAAGATTGGTCGCCTTATGTATTCGGCGGCGTTGCTTTTATGAGTTTTTCGCCCCGTGATAAACCAGTTTCAGATTATAAACAAGTAGGTGTTATAATTCCCTTTGGCGTTGGTATAAAATACAATCTTTCAGGACCTTGGGACTTGAATTTGGAATTTGGTACTCGCAAAACCTTCACTGATTATTTGGATAATTTAGGTGGCGATAATCCCGCTTTACCACGAAATCTTCAAAACGATTATTCTCGTGGAGATATGTATTATTACACTTCTTTGAGTTTGACGTATAAATTTATCACAATTATTTGTCCTAAATAAAAGGCAGTCCTAACAATAAATCCCCTACCTAATTATCTTCCTCCTTTTATCCTATCTCATTATTCCGTAAATTTGTAATATCATTTTATATTACTTTGTAAGGAGGTAAATATAAAATTATTTTACTATTAATTTTATATTTAATTATTTGATTTTCAATAGTTTACATTGAAAATTTTAGATTAATATTTTTATTCACTACAGAAAATAAATTTGATTAGATTTGCCATCTTGAAGCATAAAATTTGCAAAAAGGAAGCTAAAGGACATTCCATAAAAAGACATTCTGTTAAATTGTGTTAAATCAGTGAGGGAACAATTAGATCAAAACAATCTGCCAAAACATATTGCCGTTATCATGGACGGTAACGGACGTTGGGCGAAGCAACAAGGGTTCGTTGATAGAGCTTTCGGACATCGAAATGCTTTGAAAGCCGTTAAAGAAGTTATTGAAGGTTGTGGAGAATTGAAGATTGAGTATTTAACTTTATATGCCTTTTCTACCGAAAACTGGAATCGACCGAAATTAGAAGTCGATGCTTTGATGATGTTATTGGTAAAAACCATCAAAGCCGAATTGCCCACAATGCAAAAAAACAATATTCGTTTAGAAACCATCGGAGCAACCCATACTTTGCCATCAAGTTCACAAAAAGAATTGAAAAGTGCCATTGAAGCAACGAAAAGTAATACGGGTTTGACCGTTATTTTAGCTTTATCATACAGTGGGAAATGGGATATTGTTAATACTACAAAAAAATTGATTGAGCAAGTACAGAAAGGTGAAATATCATTAGAAGATATTAGCGAAAATCTTTTCGAACAATCTTTAGATACCAGAGGAATTCCCAATCCAGATTTAATGATTAGAACAGGGGGTGATCATCGAATTAGTAATTTCATGCTTTGGCAATTGGCATATTCAGAATTATTTATTTTTGAAGATTTATTCTGGCCCGATTTCCGACGAGAACATCTTCACGAAGCCATTTTAGATTATCAAGACCGAGAAAGAAGATTTGGAAAGACTTCAGAACAGTTAAAAAGTTGAATTTTACTGATTTAAACGTTTTCATTCGAATCCAAAGAGTAATCTTTCCACAAGTATAAACACTAATTACACGAAATAAAAGCTCGTATTGAAAACCAAGAGCTGATAATAAAATGAAAAAATATACTTTACTATTATCCTTTTTATTACTTTCTTTTCTTTCGCAAGCACAATTGCGTGGAGCTTTGGGGCAACGTGCGGTTACTGGTTCAAGTTCGGTAGAATTAAATTATGCTGCACCTAAAGAATATGAAATTGCTGAGATAACAACCACAGGTTCAAAATATTACGATGGGAACTCAATGGTTTCCTTATCGGGCTTGCGTGTGGGTGACAAAATTAAAGTGCCAGGAGATGCTATTACATCAGCGATTAAAAAATTGATGGGACAAGGAATTTTGGAAGAAGTGGAAGTGGATGCCGTTAAAATTGAAGGAGATAAAATTTGGTTGAATTTAGTAATTAAGGAGCGTCCAAGACTTTTTAAACTTCAATACACAGGTATTAAAAAAGGGGAGCAAGAAACTTTAAACGATAAGGTGAAAGCGTATAAGGGTAAAATTGTAACAGCAACGGTAAAGAAAAATATTGATTTAGCGATTCGCAAATTCTACCAAGACAAAGGTTATTTGAATATTGCTATTAAAATTGCGGAAAAAACAGATTCATCCCGTGGAAACAATGCTACCATGAAGATTGATATTGTGAAAGGGAATAAAGTAAAAATATCAGAAATTAAGTTTGTTGGTGTCACTGAATTATCGGAATCAACGGTTCGTAAAAAATTAAAAAATACCAAGCAAAAAGCGTTTTATAAACTTTTTAGTCCTTCAAAATATATTCCTAAGAAATTTGAAGAAGATAAAATTAAATTAATAGAATTCTATAATAAAAAAGGTTACCGTGATGCTCAAATTTTGATGGATTCCGTTTATAAAGACGGAGATAAATACGTCAAAATATTGATGAAAATTGAGGAAGGCAAGCAATATCATTACCGTAATATTTATTGGGAAGGTAATTATATTTATCCCGATAGTGTTTTATCTGAGATTTTAGCCATTAAAAAAGGGGATGTATATAATGTTGAGGACTTAGAAAAACGCTTAAACGGAAAACCACAAGAAGATGTGAGTTCTGCCTACATGGATAATGGGTATCTATTTTATCAATGCGAACCTGTTGAAACTGCCGTTGCTGGTGATTCGATTGACATCACTTTCAGAATGACAGAAGGAAAACAAGCTACAATCAATAGAGTAATTCTAAACGGAAATACCAAAACCTCTGACCACGTAGTCATGCGTGAAATCAGGACATTACCTGGACAAAAATTCAGTAAATCAGCTATCATTCGTACCGTTCGTGAACTTTCAACGATTGGATATTTCAATCCTGAGAAAATTGTTCCCAATCCAATCCCAAAATCTGATGGGACAGTAGATATTGAATATAATGTAGAAGAAAAACCTTCTGACCAGATTGAATTATCAGGTGGTTGGGGTGGTTATATTGGATTTGTAGGTACATTAGGTGTAACTTTTAATAATTTCTCGGCTCGAAACATCACAAATTTGAGTGCTTGGAAGCCCCTCCCATCGGGAGATGGTCAAAAATTGTCGGTACGTTTTCAAGCCAATGGTTCTTCATTCCAAAACTATTCATTATCATTCACAGAACCTTGGTTAGGGGGTAAAAAACCTAACTCATTCTCAATAACCTTAAGTCGTAGTATTTCATATCCTTATAAAATTCAACAATATAATCAGTTGAGCGGTAACGGTTACGGAAATGGGGGATATGGTAGCAGTTTTGGAGGTGGAGGTGGTTATGGAAGTCAATATGGTGGAGGTTATGGAAGTCCATACGGCAGTTCTTATGGAGCTAACTTGAATGCCCCAACTGATAGTGCATCAACAGCTCAAGCAGATGCCCATTTTAATAGTACATCATTATCATTCAGTTTAGGCAAGCGTTTGAAATGGCCCGATGATTATTTCTCATTAAGTAATTCCTTATCGTTTCAATTAATTGATGTTAAAAACTTGCCTTATTATGGTTATCCAGAAGGTCAGTCGGTTTCAGCGGCATTTGTAACTAACTTTTCAAGAAATAGCATTGATAATCCAACTTTCCCACGTTCAGGGTCAAGTTTCTCTTTGACGGCATCGCTTACTCCTCCATACTCATTGTTTGGTGGGGATAATAAGAATTTAATTGAGTATCACAAATGGATGTTTGATGCTTCATGGTTTACACCAATTACCAGCAAATTGGTTTTCCACATGAGAACTCACATGGGTTTCTTAGGTTCATATAGCCCTAATAAAGATATTACTCGCTTTGAACGTTTTGATTTAGGAGGTTCGGGGATGCAAACGGGATATAATGTGATTAGTCGTGATATTATCGCTTTACGTGGATATAAAGACAGATCGTTAGGTTCGCAAGGAGCTATTCCAGCAGGTGGAGTTGCTTACAATAAATTTGTAATGGAAGTTCGTTATCCAGTATCGTTAAATCCATCGGCAACGATTTTCTTGTTAGGCTTTGCAGAAGGTGGTAATAATTTTGCAAATTATACTGAATATAATCCTTTTAAATTATATAAATCAGCAGGATTTGGGGCAAGAATTTTCATGCCAGCCTTCGGTATGATTGGTATTGATTATGGTTTTGCGTTTGATAAAATACCAGGCGTAGCAGATGGAGGTCGTCAAGCATTTACCTTCTCGATTGGTCAGCAGATTAGATAAATATTGTTAATGTTTTGTTAAAGAAATTTGCATTACAATATGAAAATTTTGGGGACGTTAAATGGATGAAAATGGTAAACGAATAATTTACTGATATAGATAAAAAACTTTAAAACTATCAAAGCCGTGAAAAAGAAGATATTTTTACTAATTTTACCATTCTTTTGTGATACATTAGCATTGAACGCACAAAAATTTGGTTACATTGATACAGAATATATTACTTCAAAAATGCCCGAATATACCAATGCACAGGCAGAAATTGAAAAACTTACGACTAAATGGATTAAAGAAATATCTGATAAAAACGACGAAGTAACTAAATTAGAAAAAGTATATCGTGCAGAAGAAATACTTTTAACCGAGGAAATGAAGCAGCAACGCCTCAGGATTATCACCGACAAGGAAAAAGAAGCAAAAGACCTCCAAAATAAAATTTTTGGTTACAATGGAGATTTGTTGAAAAAGAAGCAGGATATTATGAAACCTGTTTTGGATGAAGTGGCGAAGGCAGTTGAGAAAGTAGCAAGGTTAAAAAGATTAGATTTTTTGTTCGATAAATCATCCGATGGTTTAGCAATGCTCTACACTAATCCAATTCATGATTATACGGATTACATTTTGGAAGAATTAGGTATCTCACCTGACCAACTAAAGGAAAAGGAAAGAGAAGAAAATGAGGCCAAAACCAGTGAAGATAACAAGGATGGAGAAACAGAGGCAAAACCAAGTAAAGGAGTTAAATCTGTGTCTTCACCCAAAAGTAATGTAATAGAACAATCAAGGTCAAATAGGAAAAATACAACAATACCCAAAAAAGAGTAAAATCAACCCGAATAATAAAAAAAATGAGAAACAAATTTTTAATTGCATTAGTAGCATTTTTTGGATTAGCCATTGCTAACGTAAATGCACAACAAAAAATCGGTTACATTAGCTTAGATTATATCTTAGCACAAATGCCCGAGGCAAAACAAGTAGAAACAGAATTGACGGCTACTAAGACTCAATACGACAATATGTATCAGTCAAAAGTAAAAGATTTTCAAACAAAATTGGCTGATTATGAAAAAAATGGCACTACAATGGCGGATGTAATCAAAGCTGATAGAGAAAAAGAATTGCAAGGTTTACAATCTTCAATTGAAGAATTTCGTCAGAATTCATCTACTTCTTTGCAGAAAAAACAAGCACAATTATTGCAACCTTTGTTGAAGAAAGTTGAAGAGAATATGCACGCTGCTGCTAAAGAAAATGGTTATGCTTTTGTGTTCAATTACGATGCTGGACAAGGTACAACCCCAATCGTTCTGCACGCACCAGATGATGCTAATATCTCTGATTTAATTTTGAAACGTATGGGAATTACTCCAAAGCCAATTGTTCCACAAACAGCAACACCAGCAACGACAACTCCAGCAACTGGAGCTCCAAAGAAGAACTAAAGAATTCTTTTTATAGAAAAAAAAGCCTCAATCGAAAGATTGGGGCTTTTTTTATCTATATAAATTAGCTTGAATTATTTGTACATTTATAGAGAAATAAAACAGTCATAAAATAACCATGAAAAACCCGAAATCTCCCATTATTAGATTAATTAAACGTGCATTTATTCAAGCTCAAAATGAAGAATTAATTTTT
>JANXRS010000456.1 GCA_025356745.1 Arcicella sp. | reverse complement strand
ATGTTAACATAAACCTAAAACCAGATTCAAATTTTCATCAATTTATTATTTCTGGCAAAATTACAGTTATAAAATTGTACTATTCATTGATTTTAAACTCAAAATTGCATTTTTAAATGCGTTCAACCTGACAGAAGAATGATTTCTACAGTAAAGCGAAAAAGTAAATTAGCTTTAAAAATTGCTGAGAAAGAAGGGAAAAAGCCAGTTGTTTTTAAAAAGAGATTGCATAAACTTTACATTCATGCAAACTTAAACAAAACTAAAATACTCCTTCGTCGTAAAACATTTGTTCAAAATAATGTTGGTGATTTTAGAATTGAGTCAACAAAGAAGGAGAAGGATTTTAGAAGTAACTATTTGTCATATATCAGAAGAGCAAGTACCATAATGGAAGAACTTGCTATTCGAAAACAGATTGGTAAACATGAAATACTATTTAATCAAGCTTTGTATAACCATTTAAAGAGGAAGGCTAAGCTCACCCCTTAAAAATATTATCCCGATGCCAACGAATATTGTCAATATTCGGATAATGTTTCGCCCCGAAAGGCATCATTATCTTTTTACGATTAAGTTGAGCCAAACTATAAGGATGCTCTGTATTTTCGCTGATAATTGGCGATACCAAAACCCTTAAATCATCATCAATACTTACAAGTCCTCTATCAAAAGCTGTGTGTAAATTTGGACAAAAAGCCAATCCGTTTGTCACCTTATCATCTCTTGATAAACTAAACGGAATTATGTGTGCTGCTTCAATTAAATCACTTCCATAATTAGTTATAATCTTCATTCCTGACATACAACACGTTGAAGAATACACTTTTCTTATCAAGCGAGGAAATAATCCACTCCTAACAAAAATCTCTTCCTCATCAATTGAATTAATCCCAATTTTATATGCTGGAGCTTCTTTCTCATTAAGTAGGTAATTTTCCAAATCATTGATATATCCTTGTCCACTATACTTAGCAATAATAAATTGCTTCTTTGTATTGGCGAAATAGGTATCAAGTATGGTAGTTCGAGCAATATTTCTAAATTCAGGCTGTTGCAGTAAATTATAAAAGTCCTCTTGAAAAGAAGCGTAGTTTACAACTTCTTTCAAAACATTAATGCTTCTGATATGACTGGTGATGGAAAAGCCAAGATTCGGATGTAATTCCCAAAGGGATTCTCCTTCTAATTTTTCATTTTGAAGGTAATAGAATGGCTGAGTAAAATCAGGACTGTGGGAAGTATCAACTAAGAGCATCCAATTCTCTCTAAAGTAGGCAACAAAATCAGTATCAATACAAAACTCATTTTTTGAAAAATGTCCGTTTTCTACGAGTTCAATAATGGTAAGGATGAGGATAAGTTTATGTGGAGCATTGCCATATTTAGATGTACCCTGACGTATTGATTTTAGTTTTTTAATAGAACTTTGAGCATCAATCATTACAAAGTAGTTAAGAATATGAAAATATGGAAAAGTCTTTTTGATAGAACAAATCACATTTATTAAGAAATCTCATCCTCAAAAATAGCTATAAAACTGATATGAATGGGATAGTAGAAAATAATTTCGATTTTTTACATTTATTTTCTACTACCCCAAACAATAAAAAACCCTTCATACGTGGTGTATGAAGGGTTTTTTGTGACCTTGTAGGGATTCGAACCCCAAACCTTCTCATCCGTAGTGAGATGCTCTATCCAATTGAGCTACAAAGCCATTTCCCATTATTTGGGACTGCAAAATTAGGGATTTATTTTTAAAATCCCAACCTCTATCCTTAAAAAAATACAAAAAAAATTGGTCAATTATTCAACTAACTGATTTTTAGATTTTTACCTTTAAAATTATTGTGGAACCAATTTAATGTTACCATCATAAGTCCCAGCGATTGGTGTTGTTAAAGTTACTTTCCCTTTAACTTCAAAAACAGGGTCTGTC
The DNA here is from genome assembly GCA_025356745.1 of Arcicella sp. Lineage (GTDB taxonomy): Bacteria > Bacteroidota > Bacteroidia > Cytophagales > Spirosomataceae > Arcicella. The sequence continues at coordinate 12,353 of JANXRS010000456.1, read as the reverse complement.
ACCTGAACAATGGGCAAATCTCCATCAAGTCCATTGATGCCAGTATTTGTAATCGTAATTTTAGATTCATCCATAGATAAACTCCATTTTGCACTTGAAACTGCTTTACCATTATTATCAACGCCAGTAAGAGATCCGTCTGCATTAAATTTAAGAATTACTTTACTCAAATCATAAAGGTTGTCTGCTGGTTTATTTTCTCTTTTGTAAGCACTAATACCAGAAGAAGTAACTTCACCTACAACCCAAGTCTTAGAAGAAATAATTTCTTTCTTTGATTTTGCTGGCGTTGTAGTTTCATCCTTCTTACAAGAGGACACAAATCCCAATACAAATAGTGTAGTAATAATTAATAAATTTTTCATTGAATTACGGTTTTAATATAATGTATTTATTGAAACGAAATTAAAGATTAATTATTCAAAAGGTGTATTAAATATGTCTTAAATTATTAAATGGTAAAATCAATAAAAATCAATAACTTAAAATATTTATAAAATAAGTTTCACAGATGAAAATTATTTTTAAACAAAATAAAATTTTTAAATCTATCTTTAAAATTAGATAACCTAATGATAATTAGATAATTAACAAATATTAATAAGGCAAATTCCTGACTTATGCAAGGAAATTTTCGATCTAATGAAACTATATTTGTCATAAGTTTGTAATTAGAATAGTACAAATTATGAATCTTAATTATAATCATGAAGACTTTCTGGATTTGTCCTAAATACCAACCGCAAATACATCATGACTTAACCAATATTTAAAAAATAGCCACTATTTTTTTTTAAACCATTAATTTTTTAAATAAGCAGTATTATAATCCTAACTGTTTTAAGAAGTCTACTAACAATTATAATCTTAACCAATTAATCTCAATCCACTAACACACGGATTATTTAAAAAACACCTTGTTTGAAACAAAACAAAACCCTGAGATTATATCCCAGGGTTTCTTGTTTTATTGTCATTATGTTATTAATAAATCTTCTTCTTTTGCTCTTTAACTTTATCATCAATGATGTATTCATCAAAGGTCATTAGTTTGTCTAAACATCCTTTTGGTCCAAGTTCCAAAATACGAGTTGCTACGGTTTCGGTAAGTTGATGGTCATGGCAAGTAAATAAAGTTGTCCCCACAAAATCTACCATTCCGTTATTTAAGGCTGTGATTGATTCTAAGTCTAAGTGATTGGTTGGTTCATCAAAAATAGTGACATTCGAACCTGATAACATCATTCTCGAAAACATACATCTTTGTTTTTCACCTCCCGAAATTACCGTACATTTTTTCAAGGCTTCGTCTCCTGAAAATAACATTCTACCTAAAAATCCACGGATAAATGATTCATCTTTTTCGGCTGAATATTGACGTAACCAATCCACTAAATTGATTGAACCATCTTCAAAATATTTAGCGTTATCATTTGGCAAATATGACTGTGTCGTCGTTACACCCCATTTATACTCGCCTGCATCAGCAACTCTTTCGCCCATCAAAATATCAAATAAGGCTGTAATTGCTAAGGAGTCTCTCGATAAAACCGCCACTCTATCACCTTTTGAAAGTGTAAAAGTTAAGTCTTTGAAAAGATAAACGCCATCTTGATTTTTTGCTGATAATCCTTCAACTGAAAGTAGTTGGTCTCCTGCTTCACGCTCAGGTTTGAAGTTGATAAATGGATAACGTCTTGAGGAAGGTTTGATGTCGTCCACTTGTAATTTATCCAACATTTTTTGACGTGATGTTGCCTGTTTTGATTTGGAAACATTGGCAGAGAATCTTCGAATAAACTCTTCTAATTCTTTCCGTTTTTCATCCGATTTCTTGTTTTGATCCGAACGCTGACGAGCGGCTAATTGTGATGATTCATACCAGAAAGTATAAGTTCCACCATAAAGCTGAATCTTGCCAAAATCTAAATCGGCAATATGCGTACAAACGTTATCCAAAAAGTGTCTATCGTGAGAAACTACAATTACAGTATTTTTGAAATTAGTTAAAAAGTTCTCTAACCAAAGTACCGACTCAATATCCAAGTTGTTAGTAGGTTCATCTAATAACAAAATATCGGGAGCTCCAAAGAGGGCTTGAGCCAATAAAACCTTTACTTTTTCTGAACCCGAAATATCTTTTAACAAGGTATAATGCAAATCTTCTTTGATACCCAAACCACTTAATAATGAGCCTGCTTCTGACTCCGCTTCCCAACCATTCATTTCGGCAAATTCAGCTTCAAGGTCGGCAGCACGGTTTCCGTCTTCTTCGGTGAAATCTTCTTTCAAATAGATAGCATCTTTCTCCACCATTACGTCATACATCCGCTTATTACCCATAATAACGGTTTGCAAAACAGATACTTCCTCAAATTCAAAGTGATTTTGTTTCAAAAATGACATCCGCTGACCTGGGTCCATCGAAATATGTCCAGTCTGAGAATCTAATTCACCCGAAAGAATTTTTAAAAAAGTGGATTTACCAGCCCCATTTGCTCCGATTAGACCGTAACAATTGCCTTCCACAAATTTGATATTTACATCTTCAAAAAGCACCCGTTTTCCAAAACGGAGCGAAACATTTGATACGTTTAACATTATATTGTATTTTCTTGAATCTTTATAAAGTGCAAAATTACAAATAGTTTACCTATAAAAAAATCCTGCAAAACGTTATTGCAAGATTTTTAACTATTGAGCCTAAATAATCTTCAGGTTTCAGCCATAAATAATTGAACTATTTTAAAAGCTATTCCACCGTAATTGGAACGATTACCTTTGAAGTATCCCAACTGATTATCAAGGAATTAGCCTGAACTTCTATTGATAATTTTTCTTGTGGAGATGTTAGGGTTTCCACAGGAACAACTACTTGAAGCACATCTTCTTTGTCATTTCTCAAGGCTTTACTGCCAAAATCAACGCCCCAACTTGGTATTTCTTTGTTAAAAATGACCGTCCAACTATCTTTTTGTGGAATTGTCCATAACGAATATTTGCCTGCGAGTAATTTTTTGCCTTCAATTACAAGGTTTTTATCGGTTTCAAAAGTTGTAGGTTCATTGGCACCTGTTCGCCAAACTTGTCCGTAAGGCACTAATTTTCCGAAAATTTCACGCCCCTTTTTGGAAGGTTGGCAATAAAATAAATCTACTTTGGCAGTACCAACGCTATAAGATTGTTTAACTTCGGGACTGGCTTTTTTGGTATTTGAGGACATAAATTGAAAGCCAATAAACAAGATTAAAGCTAAAACTGCAAGACTAATTAGGATTTTTTTGAGCATGATTTTAAAGTTTAGAATGAAACGATTTTTTAGCGAAGATAATTATTTTTTTAATTAGTTGGTATGGTAAGTTGTTGATTTTTAATAGGATATATTGGCTATAATTCTACTTTTTCATTTAATCTACGCCAAAGAAAGTAATAAAATGGATTCCATGAAGTTGGTCGCCAAGAGAGTTTTGATGCTTTATTGTTCCAATCAATTAAGGATTTAAAGGCTTTTTGAAAGCTATTTTTTGAGAATTCTTGAAGGATATTTTCCTCTGCATTTTCAGTGATAAGTTTCTGTTCTTCTTCGATAAATTCGTTTTGTAATCTCAATTGGTCTTCCGAAATAATATTTTTGAGATTTTGATAATTCAAATTCCCCAAACGATACAATCTTTCCGAAATCCACCATAATGTTTTACGGTCAAATTTTACGTCTGGCACTTGATAAACTTCATTTAAAATACCATTATCTCCGAAGAAAAAAGGTTTATAAATAGATAAACATGGATTAGAAGTTCCTGTTAGCCAAATAGTTACAGGTTTGTCTTTCCTGATTTCGACAATCATTGAGCCAACGGTGTGGCTGGGGTTCAGTTTTCCCGTTGCATGCATACATACATCTTTCGTTGTAGCTTTATGAGGAGTAAATTTATCAGTAGAAAGATGATGAGAAGATAAAATTTTAATGGCTGATTTTACCGTAAAATCTTCCTGATTTGCCCCTTGCATTGTTGTTTTTTGACGAACCTTAAAGCCTCTAGCCCAAGACATGAAAGAATTTGAATACACTTTCATGAAACTAAATTTTCCAGTTTTATAAAAGCCATTTTCTTTGGCGAAAATAATGGCATTTTCAGAAATTAAATCATAATCATCCGTTATTGTTAAACCATTTGAGATACTTCCATATTGTTTAACTCTTTTCGCAACCCATTCATTTCCAGCAGTTTCCAAAATCCATGCTTCTTCTGAATCGGCAATTATAAAAGAATTATGATAATATAAATCTTTATTTTGGTATCCTCCACAGACATCTTGCCCATAAGTTTCAAGCAGACCTGTAATACACTTTAGGGCTTCATGGGCAGTGCGAGAGCGTTCCAAAGCAAGCCTTAGTAAGTCCATACCACTAAGTCCGTTGTTCGTTTTCTTGAATTTTGCTTTTGTGAATACCGCTTCATTACCAATCGTTACGCCATATTCATTTACACCCATTTCGGCACCCCACATCCAGAACGGTTTTGAGAGAATTATTTCAAAAGTTTCTTCTACTTGTGGAATATTTATAAAGCCACATCGAAGTGTTTTCTCAATGTGTTTCATCCTTGGAAAACGCACGATTGCTTGAGCCTCGTTGGGTTCACGGTCGGAATTTTTGCCAAAAATTAAGGTATTATTTTTAGTAATTGAAGGTAAGGCTATGAAAGTATCACACATTTTATGAGGAGTTTTATTACAGAATTGTGTGCAATTTAAGAATTATGAAGCTTTTTATAATACAGAACTTTTTGAAATTTTTAATTTTTAAATGAAAAGATACTTGAAAATGCACTTTTTTACCTAAAATTGTTACTTAAATATTGAGCATTGAAAGTTTTCTTTCTTTTACTTTTTTATTTTTTCTGCTCCTCTGAACATGAACGAATTAGGAATTAATCCTATCATTTTTTTTTCGAAAGTAACCGCTGGAATTCCTAATATATTGGCTATTTTATCGCCCATTAAAAAACGCATTTGGGCGGCTGGAAAAGATTTTAATAAGGGATTTTCGATGAATTTTTCCATCGTATCCAATAAGGCTTTGGTTAATAATTTACCTTCATCGGAGGCTCTAAATTGGCGTTTGGCAATGACTTTATCCATCACAAAAGCTTCTCGTAAATTATTGGGAATTAGGACTTCAGCTATGCCCATAATTACTGAAATAACATTCCAAAGATGTAAATATGCTTCTGAATCTGCCTCTGAAGGCTCATTACCTGAAATTCTCATTCCTCGGATAACAATATAGGAAAATGCTCCGTTTGTTCCAGCCATATCTTCTTGGTTTATGGGTTTTCCCCAAGCCAAATTCCAAGTACCGTGATATTCGGTAAAAAAGCGAATAGCAGCGTGCATTAACCTGATTTTTAATATCTTATGAATTGCTTCGCCATTGTTCCAATTTTTTTCTTGGGTAACAATTTGTAGAAATTCGCCTGTTTCTTCCAATCTTTTCAAAGTATCGGTTTGTATTCTTTGCGACATTGCCAGAACCTTTGCACCATCCGCCCCAGCGTAACAATAGGGGAGGGAATAGCACGCCAACATCAGCCCAATTTGGTTCTGATTTTTCATAAAAAACTTCATAGCTTGTTGCATTAGTTTTTTATCGGCAAAGTCAGGCAAAGTGTTATTTGTTTCAATAAATTCGTTGATGATTTTGTATGAAGAGATTGATTCTGAACTATTTAACCATGAAAACATAGCTCTTACGTCTGTAATTCCTTCAACTTCGTGAAGTTTTAAAATGACTGAATCAGCCAATGGGTCGCCCGTTTGACGGAGCTTATCCATTAGTTCGTTTGGGAATTGACGGGTCAGTTTTATTAGTTTCATAATGATTTAACTTTTTATCATTAAAAATGTTTACCGTCCACAAATCCGCTGATAATCACAATAAGTACAATTTTCAACATCTTTCCGCTTCTCAAAAGGCTTTTCTGGATTTAGTAATTCAGTAACAAATTCTTGTAGTTTTTCTTCTGATTTATTAATAAAACTTTGGATACTTTCACCAACTTCAAAGTCCATGTTTTGCTTTAAAAATCCTTCCTCAATATTTCGAAAAGAATAAATTCCTGAACTTACTGTATTTTCAGTTTCTTTTAACTTTATGCCTCTAATGGTTAAACCTTTGGCAGAAACCATTTGCTTCAAAACCATGTATTTATACAACCACAATTGCCTAAATTTGTCTTTATCTTTATTATTCAACAAATCAACTTCAAGGTCTTCAAGGTTGATTTTTAAGTCTTTAGCTTCTACTTTTCCTGTTTTATAATCAATTACTCGAATGTTATTATAGGTAGTTCTGTCCATTCTATCAATCCGTCCTGCAATTTTTACGGGGATAGTTTTGTTATTCACGTCCACAAAAAATTGGACTTTCAAGGTCTTTTCCACATCTAATAATTCCAAGGGAAATATTTCATTTTTGATTTGATAGGTCAGAAATTTTTTCACAATTGTTTCTCCTACTTGATACAAAACATAATTCATTCCTTCTTCCGCTCGCAAGCCTTGATTTGTCTCTTTGAAGGCTTGTTTCAAGTAAGAATCAATATTTTCTAAAACTTTTTCTAAATCCTCTTTTTTAACCACTCCGCCATTATTCACAAATTCCTTATCAATATTTTCAAAGGTTTTATGAATCCAATTTCCGAAAGTATCAACGCCAATTTTTTCTTCCACTTCATCAGCTTGGGAAATTCCTGCAATCCTATTAAAATAATATTGCAGAGAACACTGAATAAACTGATTGAAATGCGATGGATAAATGCCTTTTTCGGAAATTTCTTTTTCCATAAATTGCAAAATATCCTGCGTTTTTTGAATTTCTATTTTAGTTTCTTCTTGTTTTTCTACGTCTCCTGCAATGAATTTTACAGTTGGATAGCTCAGTTTAATGTCTGGATTCAGCTTTGCTAATTCATGTTCAATTTGTAAAATAAAGCGACTTTTTTCACCTGCACCATACGTATCCGAAGGTAAAATATGAATTAAAACTATTTCTTTGGCTCGTTTCAGAAGCCTAAAAAAGTGATAGGTCATCACTGAATCAGCATGATTATGGGTCGGTAAATTAAATTGTGGGTCGGTTAAAGCGTCGAAAGGAATTAATGTATTTTGCCGATTAGTGGAAGGTAAAGTCCCTTCATTTACCGATAAAATAATTATTTTTTCAAAATCTAAACTACGAGTTTCCAACATACCCATTATCTGCAAATTTTCGTCAGTTTCTGAATCAAAAGGAATTTTAGTTTGCTTAATAAATTCATATAAAAACACCTTAAAACTTCGCATCGCCACAGTATCTTTTCGGTCTTCTAAAATGCCATCCATCCGTTGAAGAATTAGATAGAATTGATACAAGTATTCTGTCTCAATGGCATCTTGATTTTCTTTGTAAACATCTCGTAATAAGTCGATTAATGCATAAAAACACTTGATTGTATTTTGAGGTTTATTATTCCAATGCTTAAATAATACTTCAAACATTGGGTCATTTTCTGAAATTTCTGCGAGTTCTTTTGAGCTTAAAAATACTCGGTTTCGGTCAGTGATTTCTTGAAGGGTTTTGCGGATTGGATTTAAAATACCTTCTTCCGAAGCCTGATAATTCATTAACTCCCATCGTCTTAAAAATGGATGATTAAGCACTTTTACTACCTGACGGTGAGAGAATTTTGGAATCTTCACCGTTCCACCTTCTTCCGTCTTAAATTCTACTAAATTTCGTTGTAATTCAAAAAGAGAATCAATCAAAGTGAAAAGCATGGAATTTCGCAGGGATAATCCCATCGTAATATTAAAATCCTTCACTGATTCATCCAAAGAATTCATCACAGGAACGAGTAAATTTTCATCTCCCAAAACAATGGCGGTTTGAGTTTTAGGAATTGAGGGTATTTCATGAATAGAAATATTTTCGTTCTTGCTACTTTCCTCCGCAGCATTCCAACCTTTATAAATATGCCCTGCTACTTTCGCCTGTACACTTGCATTTGCAACGCCAATAATTTGAATATTTTTCTTTCCCTTTAATAACTCGTCCGTTTCCCAATTCCATTCGTCATTATAGAGCGGAGGAATTCCTTGTTTATCATCACCATTTTTATAGTATCTTAACCAGTTTCCTGCTTTTTGATACGTATTTTCCATGATGTAAGTATCTGTATCCCAAAGCGTTTCGGCAAAATTTTTGCGTTTCAAAAGCGTTCTAATGATTTTTTCTTCGGCATCAGAAAGAGCATTGAAACCCACAAAATAATACTTAATGTGTCGGTCTTTTTCAAGAATATATTTGTTTACTTGTTCCGCTAAATCCCGATAAGCCATCCCACGATAAACTAATCCTTTTTCAGTCAAACGACTCCGAAGTTTGTGATATACGGTATAAATATTTTCAAATAACTTGAAATATCGGTCGGTTCTATCAGTTTTTAAATTCCTGTCTTTCTGAGATTCCCCTAATTGCATCTGCCAACGTTCTAAGGCTTTTGCCTCGGAAATATAACTAAACAGGGCTTTTGCATCAACTAAATATTGGTCAATTTTATCAAAGTCGCTCAACAAAATATTGGCCCAAGTAATAAATTTTTCAAAAATGACATTGGGGTCAATTTCCTTGAAAATATCGTATAATTCAAACAACAAAGCTACTTGGTCAATCTGCCGAAGACCTGTCATTTCCAAGATAAAATCATCAATTGCGAATACATCAGGAGCCAAAAAAGGCACATCCGATAACTTAGCAAGGGCTTGTTTGAAGTAAAGTGTTCCACGTCGTGAAGGAATCACTACGCAAACTCTTGAAAGTTGCCCGTGATTATGTTGGGAATAAATATGTTCTGCTGAACGTTCAAGGAAGGTTTGCATAGAATTTAAAGTACAGCTGTTAGATGATTTAATTTGTAAATAGCTATTTCATCAAAAAGAGTTTAATCAAATAATAACCAATGTACCCCAAAAGCTAAAACCCTTCCCATCCCCGCAAAACCAGGTGAGGTGTAATATCCACCATTAAAAATTCCTTGATTTACATGAGCAAATTTAAAGAATAACCGTACCCGATTAATTCGTAAATCGGCAAAAACATCAGCTTGAAGATAGCCTTCTATGTTTTGTTTATCCTGCAAATGAAATTGTTGAATGGCAGGCATATAGGCATCGGCATAATAACCAGACTTATAGTGTAATTCAATACCCGTTTGAATGTAGAGTTTTTTCTTATACAATAAATCAAAAGAGAGTCTGGAATTGGCAAAAATCTTGGGAAATCTTATTAAATCTGGTCCTGTACTTTCGCTATAATAAATTTGATTAGTCGTTGAGAATTTTCCTTTTCTGTAATCAAACCCTAAGCCTGTTCTTAAAATACCGATTGCCGTTCCTTTATTTTGTCTTACAAAAGCGAGGGTATCAAAATAAATATAATTGGTTATTACATTAAAATCCACGCTCGGATGAAAGGTTAATCCTCCAAATCTAACACTTCCATATCCATAAATATTGTTAGTTTGAACTTTATCATTTACCCCTCTTGATCTGGAATAATTTAGAAAAGAAGAATAATCTTCCCATCGTAATCCATTGTTAAAATTAGCTCTTTGTGCTAAAGTGGGAGAAGTTGATTGACTTCTATACCCTAAATTTAACCATTTACCTTGATATTCAAATTTGAGTTGATAATCATTTCCAATAAAATATTCGGCCTCTGCAAATGCCCTTGTACTATCCTTGAAATATTGATTTAACCAAATTCCAACCATGTTTTCAGTATTTCCATAAACTTTAGCGGTGTCTTTGGTATATTTATAAACCTGAGTTTCATAAGGAGAAGTAATAGGAATATCCTTGTATTTCAAAACTGGAATATTTTGATAACTATTGAAAGGGTTTTGGTAGGTATAAAAACGTTGTCTTATATGTAAACGATAATTAAAACCCTTATAGAATCCTTTAATCCCTGATTTATGTTCAAAAAGTGCATAACGGGTTTCATTGTAAATAGAATCTGATTGTGGATGAATGTAATAATAAGTAGGGTCAGTTTTTGTGGGAGGCGAGAGTTTACCGCCGCCTTGGTTATATAATCGGTATTCTCTAAAACTTAAATTTTTATAGTCTTTCGGATAAAAGCCATTTTCCAATCCCGCAGCAAAACTATTATCCTTAAACTGAACTTTGCGAGTTTGATAATCAATCACTTGATAAATTTGAAAGGCTTTATAACCAACATATTCATGGTAAATGTGAAAATTATAAGATTTATCACGGGTTGCGGCAACGGTTAAAAGTGGACGATTTCCCCCCAAAAAAAGCATCGATTGAAAATCTCTTCCCGTTTCAATTACAACGCCACCTTGATCGTTTGAACTATGGTCTGAAAGATTAAAATAGGCTAATAAAGAATACTTTTTATTTTTCGTTTGATAATTAGAATGAACCATAAAATCCCAATGACTAATGGCTGAATTATCGGCAATGGCAGTTTTATCAATTAATTGTTTATTGGCAGTAATGCGTTGAACGTTTATTCCCACATTCCAAAGTGAATCAATATTTCTACTTAATTCAAACTGTAATAAATCTTGCTCTCCACCCCCTGGCACATAAATAATATTGGAAAAAGGAGATTTTGTGTTAAAATAACGAACCTGACGAGGTTTGAAAGTATATAATGAAAAAGCATCATAGCCCAACATGGTTCCGATTTGTTCGGGTGCTTTATAGAAAATTGGACGAATGGCAGTTCCAAGATTGCCTAAATCTTGATAGAGATTTTTATTTCGCTGAACAAAATTATAATTATGAACAGCATCAATAACCGTATCAATGGTGTAAAGTTTTTTACGATTATTAAAAACATCTTCCTCTAAAAAATATTTAGTGGAAGTTGGTCCGTAAACAACCTTCGTTGAATCATCAAGACCGATTCGTCCGTTCGGATTATTTTTAATTTTATCTGGTTGCTTTCCTTGCGGAAAGCCCGTTTGCTGATTGCCAGTTGGAAATCCCGAAGAAGAACCACCTTGCGGTAGATTCGTAGGGAATTGGGCTTTCAACGAGCCTGAAAACAAAAGTCCAATTGTAGTAAGGATATATATGCTTAATTTCACGCTACAAATTTAGGTAAAAAGGGATTAGGGTAAAAGGAGTTTTAGGATTTATGATGGGTAAAATTGCTGTTTCAAGATTTCTCATTTTAATCCCATTAAGCATTCACGATAACTTGCGATAAAATGAAATTATCAAACGCTAATTTCATTTCAGTATTCAAAAAATCAATTTCAATGGGTAAATAATACAAGGCTATATCTTTCAGTAACTCATGCGCTAAAAACGGCTGAAATTTCACCATGTCTTTCTCAGTCATTAAAATGGGTGCTTTTGCTAAACTAATATCTATGAAATCTTTCTCTGAAAAATCATGATGGTCATTAAAAATTTTATGATTTATCACCTCGAAATGCTTTCTTGCGTATTCTTCGAAGGGTTTTGGATTGGCTATTCCAGAAATTAATAGAACCTTTTTTAAACTAATTTCACGTTCATTGGAACGACAATTTTGAGGCTTTCCGTATAATATTTTGGAAAAAAAAATGGGAGTAGTTTGTTTTAAATAAGCTCGTAATGCATAATTAATATCCTTCTGTTTTTCAAGGGATATATCAGTTGGACACTTTGAAACAATCACAACATCCGCTCGCACAGCCCCATGTCTTCTCTCACGTAAACGCCCAGCAGGAAAACAGAAGTCATCATAAATGGGTCGAGAATAATCCATCAGTAAAATATTTAATAAGGGTTTAACGGCACGATGTTGGAAGGCATCATCAAGGATAATTGCCTCTAAATCAGTGTTTTGGTTAAATATTTTAGTCAGAGCCTCTACTCTTTTTTCCCCAACTGTAACCATAACTTCTTGTCCAAATTTTCGATATAACTGAAATGGTTCATCGCCAATGCTTTGTGCGGTTGCCTCAGAATCAGCCACGATAAATCCAGTTGTTTTCCGCCCATATCCTCGACTTAATGTGGCAATTGAATGGGTGGTAAACTTCAATAATCTAATTAAATATTCAACGTGTGGCGTTTTACCCGTTCCCCCAACGGTTAAATTTCCAACATTGATTATCGGCTTATGAAATATGGTTTCCTGCCAAAATCCTTTATTATAGAAATAATTGCGGATATCAGTTATGAATCCGTAAAGTATTGAAAAAGGAAAAAGGAATTTCATTTAATTTAACAAGTTTAATACAAAACTGACCATAGAATGCCGCCCAATTATTTATAACTATTCACTG
>JANXRS010000412.1 GCA_025356745.1 Arcicella sp. | reverse complement strand
GAAATGATTGAGGTTTCTGAAAGAGAAGCCGAAAATTACTATGAAGCAGCCAACCAATTATACGAAATGTTTATTGAAGCAGCACAATATGTAATTGATAATGAACAGTTTTCTACAGTAGGCATTCCAGAAAATTTGATAGAATTGGTCAAATTTTCTTGGGAAAATGATAAAAATTGGCATCTCTACGGACGTTTTGATTTGGCAGGAGGACTGGACGGTAAACCCATAAAACTTATAGAATTTAATGCTGATACTGCCACTTGTATTCCCGAAACGGCAACAGTGCAATGGGCATCTTTGAAGGCGAATGGATTGGATGAAAGTTCACAATTCAATACACTTTTTGAATCTTTGGTTGGGCAGTTTAATGAACTTAAAAAGCAAAATCCTGAGTTTGAACCAACCCTTTTGATTTCGACGATGGAAGGCTATCCCGAAGATGATGCCAATATGCAACTCTTGGGTGAAGCCGCCGAAGAAGCAGGTTTTAGATTTACGTTTGAACACATCGAAAATGTAGAATTTTCGGTAGAACAAGGCATATTTCAACAAAATGGAGATGGTAGTTTTACTAAATATGACTATTGGTTTAAACTTGTGCCTTGGGAATATATCGGTTGGGATGAACCCGAATTAGCAAAAATTCTGACGGATATCGTGAAGAGCAAAAAAGCTATTGTCATGAACCCAGCTTATACTTTATTGTTTCAATCGAAAGGAATTTTGAAAATTTTATGGGATTTATTTCCAAATCATCCCCTTTTATTAGAAACAGATAATCAACAATTGTTTAATAAATCTTGTGTAGAAAAAGTATTATTCGGACGAGAAGGAGCAAACGTAAAAATTCTTTCACCTGTGGGTATTACACTCGAAAAAACGGAGGGAGATTATTTTGAACAAAAAGTTATTTACCAAGAATATACCGAATTTTTAAAAGACGATGCGGGTAAATATTATCAAGCAGGAGTATTTTTTGCAGGCGAAGGAGCAGGTTTAGGTTTTAGATGTGGCGGGAAGATTATTGACAATAAGGCACAGTTTTGTGGACATTTGGTGGTGGGAAATTGAATTTTCAACTACCAAAAAATCTATCAAAATTCAATTTCATCTGCCCTTTCAATTCCTCCAAATCAACCTTTTTAAGTTCAGCCATTAACTGGTAACGCTCCATGATTGTTAACGAATATTCACTATCAGTTTCGAGGAAATAACTATCGTCGGGAAGGAATTGAAGCATTTCCACAAAACTTTCATTCATTTGCCGCAAAGGACTTACGGAAAGCATAATTCCCTGGTCAATCAACGATTTTGCCAATTGTTTATTCCTGCGAAAACCATGAATTACCCAAGGGGTCTTTCCATATTTTTTCTTGAAATTCAGCACTTGGTCGTATTGCCTCACACAATGCACAATTAGGGGAACATTGTTTTTATTGGCAAGCATAATGTGTTGATAAAAAAATTTCTCTTGAATTTCTTTAGTCGCTCCTTTCAATTTATCAAGCCCACATTCACCGATACCCACACAATATTTATTAGATAACTTTCTTAATTGACATTTAGGTACTTTTGTCATAAACAACTGATTATGAATGATAAGTACAAATTATTACTGGACAATCCAAAGATTTGTAAACGTCTTTTTGGAATTAAATTTGAACTTTTGGAAGCCATACTTGTAAAAGTTCAAAATTATAAAGATTCATTTTACAAGAAAATCCAACTTCCAATCGAGGATTAGATGGTGAATTTAGTATTGCTAATCAATTGTTACTAAGTGCTTGGACATAATTATTTAGCATAATATTATTTATATTTGTTAAAAAAAGTCGTGGGTAAAATACGGATTCCAATATTTAGTGAATTTCAAATTCAAGAACTTGAAAATAGTTATCGTCATGGTAAAAGCCATGCATTACGCCAGCGTTATCACATTGTTTTGTTAAAGCAACAAGGGCATAGTTCAAAACATATTACTTCTTTAAAAGACTATCCCAAACATCAAAGTACGATAAATAATTGGGTTACTCGATACGAAAAACTTGGTATAAACGGACTCAAAAATAAACAGGGTCAGGGTCGTAAAAGCATTCTAAATCCAGTAATTCATCGTCAAAAAGTTGAAGAAATAGTTAAATCAGAACCTCAACGTTTAGATTATGCTAAATCATTAATAGAAAAAGAATTAGATGTCAAAATGAATAAAAAGACCCTGACTCGTTTTTTAAAAACTTTAAGTGTACTTACCGAAGAATAAGAAAAAGTGTTAAACAAAAACCTGATGCCCAACTCTACGCTGTGCGTGTTGAAAGATTAGCTTTATTAGAACAACAGGCTGAAAATGAACAAATTGACCTATTTTATGCCGATGAAAGTGGTATTTCAGAACAAGGGTATAGCCCTTATGGCTGGCAATTTAAAGATGAAAAAGTAAGTGTTCCAGTTGGACATGGACAACAACTAAACTGTTTTGGCTTACTATCCCGTAATAATAAATTGCATTTTAAAACTACCACAGATACTATCAATACGGCATTTTTAATTGTATTTTTTGACGAATTCGTATTAAAAATACAAAAACCTACTGTCGTGGTCCTGGACAATGCTAAGATACATCTGTCGAAGGCTTTTAAAATAAGATGCAAGTATTGGCAAGCAAGAGGACTCTTTTTTGTTTACTTACCACCTTACTCGCCTCATTTAAACATTATAGAAAAATGCTGGCATGAACTCAAACAACCTTGGATTTCTGTAGAAGATTATTACTCTTTTGAAACCCTGACCTATGCCGTTCAACTGGCTTTAATGGCAGTAGGCATTAAACTGTTTATCAATTTTAGCCCTTTTAATTCCAGTGCTAAATAATTTTGTCTAAGCACTTAACTCTTGAATATTTAAGACAATACCCTACATTTTTAAGTTTAGGATTTTCATATGGAATTTCGGAGAGTTATACTCACAAAATTTTCTATAAAATGAAACCAATTTTAGCGGATATTATTGGTCTGAAAAACCCTAATAAGTTAAAATAAGTGCTTAGATGTATATTCCAGTCAATGAGGTTCTTCGTCAATTTTGGTGAAAAGCTACCTTTGACTTGTAATTACTACTCTCTTTCGGAGAAGTTCAAAACCTGCACGACCATACATTTGTCGTTTGATATTTTTGAGCCTGTTGACTTGGCCTTCAACTGGTCCGTTACTCCAATTTGAGACAAACCCTTGGTAAACGGCTTGAAAATCCTTCAAAATGCCTCTGGCAAATCCTTTGATATTTTCGTTTTCATCATTGATGACTTCATTGCACCAGGCGGCCAATTTATCTCCTTCTTTCTCTTTCATCAACCTCCTAAAATTTAAAACAGTATTTCTTACTTTCTTTATAATGGGATTGTCTTCCAATAATTTCGCTAAATATGCCTTTGGTAACTCCTCTGACCAATCTTTGCGAAAGGTACTTAACCAAATACTGAGTTGTTTTGACGAATAATATTTTACTTTCGCCGCTTCTGGTAAAATTTCAACGATTGTTTTGGGATACTTTTTTACAAAATCATAGACCAATTTAATGCTGTGTTTGAAGCCTTGCCCTTTAATTTCTTCAAAAAGAACTTTCACTTGTTGCTCTCCTTCTTGCCATCGTTTGATGAGATAGTCTTCAAAATCAAGAATATTACTCTTTTGGTGGCTAACTTTTTGAACAAACGATGTTCGATTCCAATATCTGTCAATCGTGTGGCGAGACATTTTGAGTATTTTGGCTATTTTACGTTTACTAACCCCCTCACGCTGTAATTCCTTTGTTTTTAAGAAGTTATCATGGTATCGTCCTGTTATTATAACATCTTTTTTAGCAATTTCTATTATTCCTGGCACTATACTTTCTAATACTAATTGTTGCTCTTCACTTAATTCAGCAGAAATATCTCTTAAACTTTCACGCTGAGTATTCAAAAATCCTTCAAAACCTTCCGTGAGATTTTTCAAAATATGCCAACGGTCGGCAATTTGTACGATTTTAACATCTGCTTCCGTAGTGGCACTCGCATAAGTTGAAGAGCGGTCTCGGCTAACCGTTTCAATGGATGGATACTGTTTCAGCCAATCTGTGAGGGTTTTTCCTTCCCTATTAGGTAACAAATCTATCACTTCATTCTTTTCTAAATCAACGATTATCGTTCCATATTTTAATCGTTTTTTAAATGCCCAGTCATCCACACCGATGATTTTGGGTAATTGAATGATTGGAATCGGACACTTAAGGACTAACCTAAGAATGGTTGAAGCACTAATTTTTACATAACATAATTTACCAATTCGATGAGCCACATTACCGCCCAATTCAAGCCCCATGGACGAAATTAAGTCGTTGAGGCGCTCAAACCGTCTTGAATAAGCATTAAGTTGTTCTTTAAATCGTTCGGTAAAAATTTTACGGGTGCAGTCCGAATTCTCACAAAAAAACTTGCGAACTTGAAGTTTTAACTTGGCAAGTTTACCAGAAACGGGCAAATCACCAATCGTTCGTGCGTATCTACTATGAATTCTGAAGCTAATGGTATGACACAAAGGACAACAACTGGAGATTTGACAACTGCACACCTCAAAATCAATATTCGTGTCAGTATTATGAAATTTGAATAACGTAAAATCCAGTTCAGATGGTAAAAATAGTGATTGTTCCATTCTTCAAAACTAAGCTAAAAATACAGCTTTCACCAAAATTGACGAAGAACCAAATACTATCGGATTATCCACTGACATACCGATTTCAATTCCTTCACGGTACGATTAAAAGCCTCTCCTGTAACCATAAATAGAGATATAACAACCATTTCAATTCCTTCACGGTACGATTAAAAGTAAAACGGCACAAAAATATTTTAGAATGCGGATTTCAATTTCAATTCCTTCACGGTACGATTAAAAGTACGACAACCTCGAAAAAACAGGTGCTTTGGTGGAATATTTCAATTCCTTCACGGTACGATTAAAAGACTTTTTATTAGTCTTCCATCTGTTCCAGTTGTTGGATTTCAATTCCTTCACGGTACGATTAAAAGGTTCATTGGGTTCTGTGAGGCAATGTGTGATATTGCATTTCAATTCCTTCACGGTACGATTAAAAGTGGCTTTAGTGGAGTTTCTTAATTCGACGAAAGACAATTTCAATTCCTTCACGGTACGATTAAAAGCCCCTAAGGTCAAAATGACCCTACCCTTAGTTCAAAAATTTCAATTCCTTCACGGTACGATTAAAAGAAAGGCATTAGAGGCAAACAAAAGAGAAGTAGCCTTATTTCAATTCCTTCACGGTACGATTAAAAGAAAGGGAAAAGGTCTTGCTAAAGCAAAATGAAGAATATTTCAATTCCTTCACGGTACGATTAAAAGCTTTCTATTGGAGCCGTTAAAAGCGAAAAAATTAAATTTCAATTCCTTCACGGTACGATTAAAAGTTAGTGGTACTCCCTGTAATTAAGGAAGCCTTAACGATTTCAATTCCTTCACGGTACGATTAAAAGCTATGCAGGGCATAAAGATAAGTACATACTATTCAACAATTTCAATTCCTTCACGGTACGATTAAAAGTTAGCCAGTGTAAGGAATGTTATATTCAAGATTCTTATTTCAAT
>JANXRS010000245.1 GCA_025356745.1 Arcicella sp. | reverse complement strand
CAGGTTGGATTAACGGTACTATAAGCTGGCCAAATATGTATTCAAGAATCAGAGCATGTAATCTTGCTTTACAAAATTTAGCTAAACCACAATTTCCAAATACCAACAATATCGTTGAGCGTTTAATTGGAGAAGCTAAATTTATGCGAGCCTATTATTATCATCAATTAGTTCGTTACTATGGTGGTGTCCCTATCGTTGATAAAGCATTTGCTTTAACTGACAGCGATTTCTTATCAGCTCGCAATACCTATGAAGAGTGTCTTAATTTTATTGTAAAAGACCTCGATGAAGCTGCTGTTCTACTTGATGGTAAATCTTTACAAAAAGGTCGGGCAACCAAAGCCTCTGCCTTAGCATTAAAATCACGTATGTTAATTTATGCAGCAAGCGATTTGTATGACGTGCCTACCGCAAAAGCAAAATCTAAAGCAATGGCTACAGCAACAAAACCAGAACTTTTAGGACTTGTAAGTGGTAGTCGTACTGAGCGTTGGCAAAAAGCTAAAGCTGCTGCAAAAGCAGTTTTGGATGTTCCAGGATTTGGTTTCCTATTAGGTCTTTCTGCTCCCGTTACAGCCGATCAAGCAGCAACAAACTATGTAAACCAGTCGTTGGCAAAAAATGGTGGACAGAACGAAATTATTTTTGGAAGATATTTTATCCAAACTAAAAATGAAGATGGTGGACGTATTGGACTTTTCAACGGACCAAATGGCTACAACAACTGGGCAGGAAATACACCAATCCAAGAATTGATTGATGATTACGAAATGATGGATGGCTCAAAATTTGACTGGAATAAACCCGACCACGCAAGTAAACCCTACGATAACCGTGACCCACGTCTAAAATCAACTATTTTATATGAAGGTTCACCTTGGAAACCACGCTCTGCAAGTGCTGCTCCGCTTGACCCAGCCAATCAAATCCAAACAGGAGAATATGAAATAATATCGGGAGGAGTTAAAAAAGTCCAATTCGGTTTGGATACTCGTAAAAGTAGCATTGAAGATTGGAATGGTAGTTACACGGGCTATTATATGCGTAAATTTACAGATCCCAACCCAAATTTAGTTGATCAAAACTCTTGGCAACAAATTCCTTGGCCATTCTTACGCTACACTGAAGCAGTATTTAATTACGTAGAAGCTTGTATCGAATTAGGTGAAGATGCTGAAGCAAAAAAATGGTTAAATCAAATTCGTTTCCGTGCAGGTATGCCTGCCGCTACTGAAACTGGTGATGCCCTTCGTCAGCGTTATCGCAATGAACGTCGAGTTGAAATGGTATTTGAAGAACAACGCTACCATGATGCACGTCGTTGGATGATTGCTCCAACAACCCTTGGACGTAAAGCAAGTATTATCAACATAAAAGGAACATTAAAAGCGGGTAAAACTGTAGCAATTTATAAATATGACCCAACTAACTACGATTATAATTACACTGTGGGTAAAATTGACCCTGGGAAAGAAAATCGTAACTGGGATGATAAAATATATTTCTTACCGATTAGCCGTGATGAAATAAATCGTAACAATAAATTAATTCAAAACCCTGGTTATTGATTCTTAATTTAGAAAACGTAGAGGATTTTGATTGTATTGAAATAAATCTCCGAATATGCACTAATTTGGCATATTTCGGGGATTTTGTTTTTAACATAAACTTTTCATACTCAAAGTATAAAAATAGTATAGGGCTTAAAATAGGACTATTTTAGCGTTAGAAATCCTAAAAAATAACGATTAAATCGCTACGCTGGATAAAATAATACTATAAAATTGATAAATTTAAAAACTTATTTAGAAAAAATGCGGAATATACATCGAACATTAACTAGTATTCCAATGATAAAATTGATTATATGTCTAAGAGGTTCTTCGTCAATCTTGGTAGGAAAGAATTATTAAAGTAATCATAAGAAATACCTTTTTTAAGAAATAGCTTAACTTAATACGAAAACAGAATTAGAAAATTTAAGAATCAGCAATTTTCTTGTAGAATCATAAATAATTGAGCAGTTGATAATTCTTCGAACTAATCCCTTGAAAATAAGGAAATAAAGTAAAATAAAAAGCGTAAACTTACTCATTGTTTGAGGTTTTTTTCCTAAACATGAGGAATGAAAGCTATAACAATTTACTAAAAAATTCTTACCTTTATTTCTTTCCAGAAACAAAAAGGAAACAATCAATATGAATTCTGTGTTAAAAAAATTTCTCTCCATGACTGATGTCTTTGGCTTCTTTGAAAGAGATCCATTTGGTAATTCGATGCTTTTGAAGAGAGTTATTGTAATGATTTTAGGAGTGATAACTTATACCCGCTTGCGAGGTGTGAATAAAACGCAAATTAGTGGAACGGAGCATTTGGAATGTCTGCCACGTACTGGAGTTTTATTTTTATCCAATCATCAAACTTATTTTATGGATGTGATTGCACTTTATCATATTTTCTTTAGTGTGAAATGGGGTTTTAGGAATTCAGTTAATTTTCCAATATATTTATTAGCTCCCCGTTCAAGGGTTTTTTATGTGGCGGCTTCTGAAACAATGAAAGAAGGAGGTCTGCTACCAAGAATTTTCTCACAGGCAGGGGCAATTTTGGTCAATCGTTCGTGGCGAGCCGAGGGTAAAGATGTCAAACGTGCGGTTGATTCTTCAGCAGATGATAAAGTCGGTAAAGGGTTGTCTTATGGCTGGGTGGTAAGTTTTCCGCAAGGAACAACAACGCCTTACGCACCGTTACGCAAAGGAACGGCTCACTTAATAAAAACGCATAATCCAATCGTTGTCCCCGTGGTAATTAATGGCTTTAGAAGGGCATTTGATAAGAAAGGGTTACGCTTTAAAAAGGCTAATACAATTCTTACGGTTAATTTTAAAGAACCAATTCGTTTCGACCCAGAGATGCCTGTGGAGGAAATTATGGAGATTTTAAGAGACAGAATTGAACAAAATATTCCTGTTGAAAAATTGACGTGGAAACGTGAAATATAGATATTTGAGGTTAGGCTTTATCGTTAAAATTCAACGATATTATTCTTAAATGTCCGCACTAAAACTTAACCTTCAATCCCTAAAGCCTATAAGAAATGTTATTCAAAACCCGTGGTATAGTTATTAATTACATCCGTTATCGAGAAACCTCGGTAATTGTGAAGATTTATACCGAAGAATTTGGAATCCAGACTTACATTGAAAATGGCGTTAGAAGTGCTAAATCTAAAAATAAAATTGCTCTATTTCAACCACTTACGTTGTTAGATTTAGTAATATATCATAAAGAAGGAAAAAATATTCATCGAATTTCGGAGATGAAATGCAATGCCCCTTTTCAGAGCATTCCTTTTGATATTCATAAATCTTCCATTGCCTTATTTATTACAGAAATTTTATCGAAATCATTACAAGAAGAAAATGGTAATACTCATCTATTTCATTTTCTCAATAATTCCATTCTTTGGCTTGATGGCACAACCGAAAATTTTGAAAACTTTCATTTACAATTTCTTTTGCAGTTTGGAACATACTTAGGTTTTTCTCCTGAAAATGCTCATGAAATTTCACATGAATTGAGCCTCCATAATTTGCCAGTATTAACGAAAGTGCTTGAAAATCAGTTAGATGTGCTAATGAATACGCAATACGATAAAGCACCCAAAATTGACCGTTTTTCCAGAAATCAGTTATTGGATTCAATCATTTTGTTTTATCGTTTGCACGTGGATACGCTGATAGAAGTAAAATCGTTGGCGGTTTTGCATGAGGTGATGCGGGGGTGATATTTTATTGGTTTCTTAAATCCCCTATATCTTCCGCTTCAACTCAAAATGTTTACCCAAATA
>JANXRS010000306.1 GCA_025356745.1 Arcicella sp. | reverse complement strand
GATGCCACCTTTTTTAGCACTTTTCATCGCATCTCTCGTTCCCCAAGAAGTTTTGGTAGTTGCTTTACGAACAACAGAAGACAAAACAAACTGAATTTCTAAGTTTGAAACTGCCGAAGAAAAGGCACTTGGTACTAAACTTAAATCTGAATTTGTGGCACTAAAATCTTTATTTAAAACATCAATTTGGGATTGAATTTGTGCAGCACTAATATTTTCATTGGCATTGCTATAAAGAACATTTACTACCACAGGAATTATCAATGTTCCCGTTGCCCCAACTCTACCATTTTTCTGTTTTTTCTCATAATCTTTAGTATGTTTTTCAATTTCATCCATTTTATCTTTTAGACTTGGATCTTCTTTCATATTTTCCTCCAAAACCTCCATGGCAGCACAGCCTCGGTCTTTACTTTCATTTCTGGCGGATTTATTTAGAGAATTTAAAGCAGCGTTAGAATTATCTAAGGATACATCCGAACACGATACAATAGCAACAGACATGGTGGCAAATGCTATTAATTGAAGAATTTTTTTCATTTTTAATTCAATTTTAGATTTAACTACTAAATTTCAAAGATATTATATGATAATACCTATAAGCAAACAAATGTTTACTTTAATACAAAAATATTGAAAATTTTAGAAATGCAAAAAATAATTTCAATAGTTATTGAAATTATATGAAATCTAATTTATTGAAATTAATGTATTTTGATTAAACCTGACTCCCAAAATCATCCAATTCACGCCAATAAATTCATAGTCTGTCAGAATATAATTCTTTTATTTTACTGATCAAGATATCTTTGAATCATTAAAAAATGAAAATTATTTCAAATCTTAAATAACAAAATTATGAAAACATTAATCATTGCAGTTGCTTTTTTTATTGCTCCTTTCATTACAAAAGCAACGGATAAAGAGCGTTTTATGCAAGCTATGGGACAAACGCTGATGGAATTAGGTCAAGCCAAGGATGCTGTGGCTTTACAGGAAGTTGCTAATAAATTTGAGAGAATCGCCAGTTCTGAAACTGCTGAGTGGTTGCCCAATTATTATGCTGGTTTGTGTTATAATATGATGGCTCAAAGACAAAAAGATGGTGCTGAGATTGATAAATATCTCGACAAATCGGATACATTTATTGAGAAATTAGCCAAGCAAAATGTAAATTCGCCCGATGAAGTTGAAGTATTGAAAGCTCAAAATTACATGATGAGAATTTCGGTTGATGGACCTGCACGCTTCATGAAATACGGTTCAGCCTTTGAAGGAGCAATTGCCAAAGCGAAGGAAATTAATCCAGAAAACCCTCGTGCTTTTGCTCTAAAAGCCCAGATGACCTATTATACACCTGTACAATTTGGTGGAGGTCCAGAAAAAGCCTGTCCCGAAGCGCAGGAAGCTAACACAAAATTCACTAACTTCAAACCAACAAGTTCAATCGCACCAACTTGGGGTGCAGAGCAAATGAAAGCGTTAGTTTGTAAATAATTTAAGGATAAAAGGTTTTGAAGAGAAATGGAGAAAGGAAAGAGAAAAAAGAGAATTGCATTTTTTCCTCTTTCCTTCTATCTCCCTTCCTCCATTACTGCTTATTGCTTTCCTCCACGAAGTTTTATGGAAAATTTAAAGTCAAGTTTTTGGGGACGTTTTTGGTTATTGGGATTCTTTACGGTTATGGCTTTCAACGGCCATATTTACTTCATTGTAGGGATTCTCAGAGGTCAATCCAAATACTGGGATTTTATCATAAATATTGTTTATAGCAACATTTTTGATGCCACCACAATGCTAATTGGCTGTTGGATAATGATAAGATTGGGCATTAGAATTAAATCAATTATTAATCGTCATTTAATCTTAACGCTTTTTGTTATGGGAATGGCATTTTTTAAATTCTATACTTTCTCCTTATTATATACTTTATTCAGAGAAAAAACCTACGTAAATGTGAGTGATTCTGTCCGTGATTGGTACGATTTACTCTTTACATTAGGACCGATACTTGGCATGAATATTATTTACTATTGGTTTACTCGGGAACGTACTCAAATTATAAAATTGACCGAACAAGAATACGAAATTCTACAAATGAATGACCTCAAAAACAAAGCAGAATTATCAGCTTTAGAAGCAAAAATAAATCCACATTTTTTGTATAATTCCTTGAATTCAATCGCTTCATTAGTTCACGAAAATCCTGATAAAGCCGAACACATGGTGATGAATCTTTCTAAATTTTACAGATTCTCAACGGGTCGGAATAATCAGTATTTTGATACTTTAAAGAACGAATTAGAAATTGTTAGCACTTATTTAGAAATTGAAAAAGTGCGGTTTGATGAACGTTTAGTTTTTTCAGTTGAATATCAAAATGAAGAATTGAAAAATTGTCAGATTCCAAGATTTTTGATTCAGCCCATTGTTGAAAATGCAATCAAACACGGTATTTCAAAAATTGCTGGAAATGGCATAGTTCAACTTACCATTTCGGTAGAAAAAGAAAATTTAGTTATAAAAATTCATGATAATGGCGTGCCTTTTCCAGATAATATTTTTTCGGGTTATGGCTTGAAATCCATTCAAGATAAATTGAGATTATTGTCGGGAGAAAAGGCTTCGATGACCATAAATAATGAGCCCGAAAAAGCCGTAATTTTGACGTTGCCGAAGCGGTGAAAGTAATTAGTTTGCGTATTTTCCAATATATTAACATTTTACCATTCAAGATATGGACCAATTTCCAACTCCTACCTCTTCAATTCCATTCAAAACAATCCTCATTGACGATGAGAAATTAGCGATTAGCCGATTAGAGCGTCTGCTTGCCAAATATGAAAATACGTTCGAGATAATTGGGCGTGCCAGCAATGGAGCGGAAGGACTTTCGATGGTGGAAACGCTTCGCCCTGACCTTATATTTTTGGACATTGAAATGCCCGTTATGACAGGTTTTGAGATGCTTTCACGGCTAACTCATGTGCCTTTGATGGTGTTCGCAACAGCGTATGACGAATACGCTATCAAAGCTTTTGAAGAGAATTCAATTGATTATTTATTGAAGCCTATCGAAACGGAAAGGTTAGACAAAACAGTTCAAAAATTAAAAAATTGGCAGTCGGCAACGAATCGTGAAAATCCCAATCAATTTGATGAAAATATCATAAAAATGATTGAAGCCATGCGACCCAAAAAAGTGATAAGTTCTATTTCTGTAAAGACTGGAAATAAAATATTACTCATTGATTTACAGGATATTAGCCATTTTGAAGCCGAAGATAAATACGTGTTTTTAGTAACCTTAGACGGTCAAAAATACCTGACCAGTTATACCATCGCAATCCTTTCGGAAAGACTCCCCAATCCTCCATTTATGCAAATCAATCGGGCAAATATTATCAATACCCAAAAAATCAAAGAAATCGAAAAACATTTTAATGGAAAATATCAAATATTGATGAAAGATAAGGCTCAAACGAAATTGATTTCGGGCGGTACTTTTGGAGATTCCATTAAAGAATTATTTGAGTTATAATTATTGAAAATTTCCCACCTAAAAAAACTTAA
Organism: Arcicella sp.; assembly: GCA_025356745.1. GTDB lineage: Bacteria > Bacteroidota > Bacteroidia > Cytophagales > Spirosomataceae > Arcicella. Next base: position 3,897 of record JANXRS010000306.1, on the reverse strand, counting down.
TTCACGCCTCAAATAACTTAATTCGTCGAAAAATGTTGCTAAAATTTGACACATTGTATTTATTTTGAACCATAAACCTAAAACAAATACTCCGATGAAAATTTTTATATATTTATTAGTCCTATTTTTTGCACTAATTACGATTCATACTTTTGGACAAACTACCCTAAAAGGTAAAGTCCTTGACGAAAAAGGTAAGGGATTATCAGGGGCAAACGTATCTTTAAACGGTTCTTACGACGGAGCAACTGCCGATGTTAATGGTAATTTTCAATTCAAAACTTCTGAAAAAAATGTGCAAGTAATTTCCGTTACTTTCGTAGGATATGAGGCTTACAATCAGAAAGTTATCTTAAATTCTCAAGTTTTAGAAGTAAACATAAAGATGCGAGAAACTTCCAACCAATTGAATACTGTGACGGTTACCGCTGGAACTTTTGAAGCATCTGACGAAAAGAAAACTACCTTAATAAAGCCCCTTGATATCGTTCTGAGTGCTGGTGGCGGATATGACGTTACCCAAACCATGATACTCTTAATCCCAGGTTCGCAACGAAATGGCGAATCCACGGGTTTATTCGTGCGAGGAGGTTCAGCCCAAGAATCTAAGATTTTGATTGATGGATTAACTATCCAAAATGCCTTTAACACACCTTCGCCTGATGTGGCTTCTCGTTCTCGTTTTTCTCCTTTTCAGTTCAAAGGTTTTGCCTTTGCCACGGGTGGATATTCAGCTCAATATGGGCAGGCTTTGTCGGCAGTTTTGGCAATGAATACCACCGATTTAGCCAGTGAATCTGGTTACGTTGTTAATTTTAATTTGGTGCAAGCCTCGGTTGGATATACTCAATTAACTGATAATCAGTCAATTAATGGAACAATTGCTTATAATAATCTCACGCCTTTATTTGCTGTTTATCCGCAAAATGTTGATTGGATAAAAATCCCTGAACAACTTAATATTTCTACTTCTTATCGTTTAAAACCATCGGCGGGTGAGAGTTTTAAAGCTGATATTATCTACGGAAAAAGTGCTTCGGCGATGATGTTCAATAATCAAGATGCCAATAATAAATCGACTGAATATGGTATAAAAAATGATAACTTACTGATTACGAGTACTTATCAAAAAGTCTTAGACAAAGAAGCTCTTTGGCTTTTAAAATCTGGAATGTCGTATTCTTATAATCAAGATGATTTAAAAAATGGGTTAATTGGTTTAAGCAAAACAGAGCAACGCTCGCAAGCCAGAGCCACCATTACTCGCTCCTTTGAAGGAAGCAATAACCTTCTTTTTGGCACGGAAGGGCATTATGCTCAGTATGATTTGATGATTGATAAAACCAAAACCCAAGAAGGATCAAAATATAATTATTCCTTGAATGATAATTATGTAAGTTTATTTTCCGAATCAGAATTTTATATTACTCGTAAATTAGCTGGCAGAGTAGGAGTGAGGGGAGAATATTCATCTTTAGCTTCGAGCTTTAATTTTGCCCCAAGATTTTCATTGGCTTATAAAACGGGACAATATTCACAAGTGTCAATGGCAGGAGGAAAATTTTATCAAACTCCTGATTATCAGTATTATTACCAAAATAAAACGTTGCAATTCGAGAACTCCACGCATGCCGTTTTGAACTATCAAATTATTAAAAATAAACGGACTTTTAGGGTGGAAGGCTACTATAAAAACTATGATAATTTAGTGAGAGAAAATCCACCGATATCAGGTTATTTTGATGCAAATCCTCAACGTTTCCCAAGTGGTAAAACGTCTAATTCGGGCTATGGTTTTGCCAAGGGAATTGATGTATTTTTCCGTGATGCAAAAACGATAAAAAATGGAGATTTGTGGGTAAATTACAGTTACTGCAATTCAAAAAGATTATTCGGAAATTATTTGGTAGAAGCACAGCCAACTTTTGTTTCTAACCATAATTTGAACGTCGTTTATAAGCACTTTATCGCCAAACCAATGATGACGGTTTCAGCAACGTATTCATATACCAGTGGTCGTCCGTATTATAACCCAAATAATCCCAATTTCTTGTCTGAACGGACACCAGACGTGCATAACGTTAGTTTTGGAGCAAATTATTTGACCAATATTAAAGGTAATTTTATGGTTATTTATTTGTCGGTTGATAATGTTTTAGGCACAGAAAGAATTTATAATTATCGTTATTCAGATGACGGAAAAATTCGCACAGCCATCACCCCAGCCGCCAATCGAATGATTATGATTGGCACCTATATTACGATTTCAAAGAAGAAAGTGTTGCCCGAAGATATGCGCAAGAATTAGAAGGATTTTATTCAAGATTACTTTCGTACAATTAATCGCCAGTTTTTAGTTTGAATTTTCTCATTCAAATGAATCGTTTCACCAATGGAAAATTCTTTAAAACCTGCTTTTTTAAGTACATTTTGAGAAGGGAAATTAAAAAATGGAGTATCTGCAATGATAGTTTTCAAAGAAGGCTCTGTTTTTGCCCAATCAATCAAACAAGTCAGGGCTTCGGTTGCATATCCTTTTTCACGATGATTACCGTCAATAAAATAGCCAATCATCGTAACGCCGTCTTGGTCAGGAAAACCAGCAAAGCCTATTCCGCCAATTGAAGTATTTTCGGATGTCAAAACAATATCCCAATTAGTAAACCAAAAGAAATCGGCTTGATGTTCAGCCGTCATTGGAATCCAAAAATTGACAAGGGCATCTTCGGTTTCGAGTCGGTCAAAGCCTGACACCTGCCAATTTGAAGGATTGATTCCCAAACGAGCTTCCATGTTGTTTCTACCTTCTGAATCCCAAATTGTAAGTAATTGATTATCAAGCGGTATAAGTCGTAAATGGTCTGAGTAAATTTCTATCATTGTTTATTGAATCGTAAGGAATTTTTGGGACGCCATCAAAAAAGTATTTAATATTAAGACATTAAAAAACGATTGACTTCGCTTTAAGCGAAGTCATCGTCAAAAATCAAGCTACTTTCGCCTTCCGAATACCAATCAAAGCCATCATTCTACCCGTTTTGCCTTTCTCTTTTCGATGTGAAAAATAAGAATCATTATTCAAAACCGTTGAAAAAGGCGACACTTCAATTTGATTTTCTGGTACGCCACATTTCAATAATTGAGAAACATTTGCCTTCTTTAAATCAACATAAAACTTGGGTTTTCGACCACTTTTGTCTAATTTTTTCAAATCATAAGTAAACATTTCGGCAACTTCATCTCCCACTTCAAACGAACTTTCATCAATGCACGTCCCCACGTATACGTAACAATCTCGTGGGTTTGTTTTAAACTCCTTATTCATCCGTTGAATTGTTTTGGCGGTAATATCTAAAACAGTTCCCTTCCATCCTGCATGAACAGCAGCAACTGCCTGATTTTTAGCATCATATATTAAAATTGGAGTACAATCAGCAGTCGTTACAGACAAAAAAGTATTGACATTTTCTGTTATCATGGCATCATATCCTTCATAAACCTTGCTCCGAGTGACCTTCAATATTTTATCTCTATGGACTTGAAAACTTTGAACGACACGGCTTTTTTTTATGCCCAAATCATCGAAAAATCGTTCACGATTTTCTTCAACATTTTCAGGTTTATCATTCGTAAAAAGTCCTAAATTTAATGACGAATAAGGCAGTTTACTAATTCCTCCTTTTCTATTACTTTCAACGGCAATTAATTCGGGAAATTGTTGAAAAATTTTTGGTTTTATGTACATTTTATATTTTTTGCAGGTTGAACGCATTTAAAAATGCAATTTTGAGTTTAAAATCAATGAATAGTACAATTTTATAACTGTAATTTTGCCAGAAATAATAAATTGATGAAAATTTGAATCTGGTTTTAGGTTTATGTTAACATAAATACTTC
>JANXRS010000256.1 GCA_025356745.1 Arcicella sp. | reverse complement strand
CTAAATTCATATTCCGTAAAACTTTGAGGCATTATCGCCCATAATTTTCTTTTTTTCTAAATTTGTAAAAGTTGAAAAATACACTGTTATAATATTCAATTGTGCTTCGTAAGTTGCTGCCAGTGTACAAACTGGAAAATCTGAACCGTACATCAAACGCTCAGTTCCAAAGGCTTTTACGATTGTATCCAAATAAACTTTAAAGTCAGATGGCTTCCAATCGTCCCATTCGCCTTCCGTAATCATGCCTGAAATCTTGCAAAATACGTTTTGATGTAAGGCTAATTTCTTGATATTTGTCTGCCAAAGTGCATATTCACCCGATTTTATATCAGGTTTTCCAAGATGGTCAAGTACAAATTTTTGATTTGGAAATAACTTTACAAACTGAATAGCTTGCTCCAATTGGTAATGATAAATCAGGATATCGTAAGTAAAATCATACAATGCTAACGCAGTAATCCCATTTTTAAATTTTGGGCGAAGCATAAATTCAGTATCAGTTTCACTTTGAACAATATGTCGAAAACCTTTTAACTTCTTGAATTGAGAATAATGCTCTAAACGTTCGTAAATATTGTCAGCCCGCAAATCGACCCAACCCACAATTCCTCTAATAAAATCATGATTATCACTCAATTCTAACAAAAAATCTGTTTCATCTTCCGTTTGGTCGGCTTGTACAGAAATGCACCCATCAATGTTATTTTTTTGTAAAATTGGAAGCAAATCAGACGGTAAAAAATCACGTTGGATTACTTTCATATCATCGGTAATCCAATCGTGTTTTTGCGGATTATATTGCCAAAAGTGTTGATGTGAATCTATCCTTGCCAATTTTTTGCCGTTTGTTTTTGTGTACCCAATCCTTCAATTCCTAGTTCCATTACGTCTCCTTCCTGCAAATAAATGGGTGGTTTAAAACCCAAACCAACGCCACTCGGAGTACCTGTTGAAATTACATCGCCAGGCAGAAGGGTCATAAATTGACTTATATAAGCAACAATCGTAGGTATTTTAAAAATTAATTGGTCAGTATTACTTTTCTGAAATGGCTTTCCATTAACATTAAGCCACATTTGAAGATTATTTACATCCGAAATTTCCTCTTTAGTTGCTAAAAAAGGTCCAAGCGGTGCAAATGAATCACAGCCTTTTCCTTTACTCCAATTTCCCCCTCTTTCCAATTGAAATTCTCTTTCAGAAATATCATTATGCAAGCAATATCCTGCTACATAATCCATTGCCTCCAATTCCTCAACATAAGAAGCTTTTTTTCCAATAACAAAAGCCAGTTCTACTTCCCAATCGGTTTTTGTTGAATTTTTAGGAATAATAACTTCATCATTAGGACCTGATAATGAGGTTGTTGATTTAAAAAAGATAATGGGTTCTTTTGGAATTTCAGCCCCAGATTCTTTGGCGTGGTCAGCAAAATTTAGACCAATGCATACGATTTTTGAAGGACGGGCAACGCACGAAGCAATGCGTGAACCCGCTGGAATTTCGTGCAATCCATCTTGTATTTCAACCAATAATTGGTTAAGTTTTTCGATTCCGTTTGTTTCAAAAAAATACTCATTATAATCTTCCACAAATTGCGAAACATCGTATAATATTTCATTAATAATAATACCAGGTTTTTCATTCCCGACTTCTCCAAATCTAAATAATTTCATGTTTTATTTCAAGATTAAAGGCAACATTTTATCTGCCACAAATTGATTTCCTAATTCATTCAAATGAACTCTATCAGTCGTAAGAATAGTTTTTTCTTTATTTTCAGGATTATTTTTCACATTATAGTCTTGAAATTCTTTCCGTAAATCACAAATTGGAAGTTCATTTTTCGTTGCTAAATTTCTAATACTTTTACTGTATAGATTTAAATCGCCATCTTGTTGATTGCTTGCATCCGTACGTTCACCAATTGCAGCGGGCGTACAAACAATAACTTTGATATTATTAGCTTTCATTTTATTGATCAAAGCTTGATAAAACTTCTCAAATTTATCTAAATCTGTTCCTGTTCCAGAAGTTGCTTTATGCCAAACATCATTTACACCCACATAAATAATGACAATATCAGGCTTTTTATTAAGAACATCATCTTCTAAACGAAGGTATAAATCATAGACTTTATTTCCCCCAATTCCCGCTCCAATTAATTCGTATTTATCTTTTAGTCCTTGCTTCTCAAGCATTTGACCAATTTTTGTAATGTAGCCAGTCGGTTGCACACCCGCTTGTGTAATTGAATCGCCAAAGAAAATAACTTTCTTTGGTTTTTCTTGAATAAATGAGGTCATCGACCAAAATAAGGTAACTAGTAAAAGTGTCTTTTTCATGTTTAAAAATTTATATGGTTTTTTAAATTGTTGTGGTCTGAAATCGTCTGACCAAAATACAAAGTCAGCTAATTTTAGACTAAGTGCTGGGACATATTTACTCATGGCATGACTTAACTCATAAATCATTGATAATGAACAAATTGTAATCAGTCATGCCATGAGTATTATGCTAACTTAATTTATCTAAGTACTTAAAGGGATTATTTAGCATTTATATAAAAATGTATTTTTAATTATTCAGATGTATAAATCCTCCATCAATCGGATAATCGCAACCTGTAACAAATCCTGCTTCGTCTGAACAAAGATACAAAGCTAAATGAGCAATTTCTTCGGGTTTTCCCATTCTTCCAATGGGTTGAGAGGCTGATAATTTATCAAACATTTCTGCTTTATTAGTTGGATAATTTTTCTCCAAAAATCCATCCACAAACGGAGTATGCACACGGGCTGGGGAGATACAATTACAGCGAATATTAGCTTTCAAATAATCTTTGGCAACCGATAATGTCATCGTCAGAATTGCTCCCTTCGACATTGAATAGGCAAATCTATCGGTAATTCCAACACTTGCAGCAACCGAAGCCATGTTTAGGATTACGCCTCCGCCCTGTGCTTTCATCGTAGGAATACTTGCATATAGACAATTGTAAGCACCTTTAACATTTACCTCAAAAATTCTGTTAAAATCTTCTTCGGAAGTATTTTCAAGATTACCAACATGAGCAATTCCAGCATTATTTACCAAAATATCCACCCGTCCAATGGCTTGAAAAATTTCAAGGACTTGAGCCTGATTAGCAATATCACAAGCGTAGGACTTTGCAATCCCGCCACTTTCAACTATTTGATTTACCGTTTCTTCAGCAGCAATTTGATTCACTTCTAAAATATTTACTTCAGCTCCTTGTTGAGCAAAAAGTATTGAGATAGCTCTTCCAATCCCAGAACCTCCTCCCGTAATGATAACTGATTTATTCTGTAATGAAAACATAGATTCTTTTGTTCTTGATATTATTTAGTTTCTGAAGGAACAATAATGGGTTGATTTTCTTTGACTGGAATACCAAAATCAGGCGTTCCATCTATTTTCCAATTAATTTTTTGAGCTCTTGGCGAGCGAAATCCTCCACAACCTTGCCCCATTTTTGAATTAGCGTGATACAAAATCCAATCTTCTTTTCCATCTGGCGATTTGAAGAATGAATTATGACCAGGGGCAAAAACACCATTTTCGAGAGATTGTTTAAAAACTGGCTCGCTTGATTTTTCCCAACTTATAGGATTCATTAAGTCTGACTTTACGTTGGCACTTAACATTCCCAATGCGTAAAAGTCTGTCCAACAACCACTTGCCGAATAAATAATAAACAATTTATTATCATGTTTCAAAATCTGTGGACCTTCATTAACGTTCACGTGAGGCAAATTTGGGTCACCGTGAATATCACCATACTTTTCCCAATCATAGTCAGAACCCGAAATTTTTTGTCGATTTCCATCAATAGTCCAAGGGTTTTTCATTTTGGCAATATAGATATTTTGCTGTCCATTTTTATCACCTTCCCAACCCGACCAAATCATGTACAATTGCTTTTCATGCTCAAAAATATCACCATCAATTGCCCATTTATCATTTTCATCGGCAACTTTCCCTTTAAATGTCCAATCACCATTCATCGGGTCAGGTGAATTATTTTCTAAAACATACATTCGATGATTTTTATTTTCCCCATTATCAGCCGCAAAATACAGATACCATTTTCCTTGAATAAAATGAATTTCGGGTGCCCATAATTCTTTTGAATAAAAAGTGTCTACTGGAGGTGTCCAAACTACTTTATTTTCCGCAGATTTTAATTGCGTTAAATTTTTCGTTTTCCATAACATCAATTTATTTTGGGCTGTATGCGTATAATAATAGTATCCATCCTTATAAAAACTGTACGGATCTGCTCCGTAAGGCAATAAAGGATTTACAAAAGTTTGTTCTTTTTGTGCTTGTGCGCAACTTACAACTGACAAATAAGATAGGATAAACATTAAAAACAGTACTTTCTTCATTATTATTTTACCTTTAAAAATTAAATTATTATCAATATTTTATATGTAAATTATAAATTTTGCTCAATAAATTTGTTTCATTAATACCCATTTTTCGCCTTCTTTTGCCATGGGAAGTGCTTGTTGATATTGCCACATCAGATTTTCCCATATTTGAACTTTCTCATTTGAAGTGTCCATAAGTGCTTTTTTTTCAAAACTAAAGTCATCAATCGTTTCCATTATCATGAACATACGAGTATGAATCCGATAGATTTGCATAGATTCAACGCCCGAATCTTTGATACTTTTTAATATTTCTGGACTGATATTTTTATGATATTCTTCATACTCAGCAATCATTTTTGCATCGTCTTTAAGGTCGAGTGTTAAGCAATATCTTTTCATAATTTTTAAATAGTATTTAGTTTACAAAGAGAACTAAAATATGCTTATACTCAAAATAATTTCATAAAATATTGGAAAATGTACATCATAGAACCTTTTTCAAATAATGAATCTTTATTTTAATTTATGTGTGTTATCTTCGTAAGGTTGGTTAAGATAAGTATAAGTTTATATTTTCTAAGCATTTTAATAATTCCAATAATGTCAAAAATTATAATATTTGTCGTTAGAGCTTATCAAGTAATCATTTCACCTTTCTTGCCCAACTCTTGTAGATATACGCCCACTTGCTCGCAATACATGATTGAAGCCATTCAAGAATGGGGCTTTTGGAAAGGATTTCGTTTAGGAATGAAAAGAATTTCAACATGTCATCCTTGGGGAGGACATGGATTTGACCCTGTCCCCAAAAAAGATTATTAAATTACTTCCAATAAAAATTAACAAACACGATGCAAACACTTTTTCACAAATCTTTTTTTTACCTTTCTTTGTTTTTCGTTGCTATTTTATTGCAAACGAACCACTTAACTGCCCAAACAACCACACAATCACCCGAAGAATTCTTGAATTTCAAGAAAGGTGAACGCTTTCTGAGACATCATCAAGTGGTAAGTTATTACGAATATATTGCCCGTCAGTATCCCAATCAAGTAAAAATGATTCCTTATGGTTCAACAAATGAAGGTCGCCCATTGATGGTTACTGTAATTGCCTCTCCCGAAAACTTTACACAATTGGAAGAAATCAGAAGCAATAATTTGAAATCAATTGGTTTGATGGAAGGCAAACCAACCAAGAAACAGCCCGCCATTGCTTGGTTGAGTTATAATGTTCATGGAAATGAGTCTTGTAGTTCAAATACCGCTCCATTTACCATTTATGAATTGCTGAATGCTGCTAATTCTCGTTCAAAAGCCATTTTAGCGAATACCGTAGTTATTCTTGACCCCTGTGTTAATCCCGATGGATATGATAGATACGTCAACTTTTTCAATCAAAAAGTAGGAGGAGTTTATAGTGCAACGCCCGCTGCGATTGAACACAATGAACCTTGGCCTGGTGGAAGATTTAATCATTATTTGTTCGATTTAAACCGTGATTGGGCTTGGCAAGTTCAGAAAGAATCGCAGGAAAGAATGGCTCTTTATCGTCAATGGATGCCACATTTACACGCTGATTTTCACGAGCAAGGCGTTGAAAATCCCTATTATTTTTCACCCTCTGCAAAACCTTATCATGAGGATATTACGCCGTGGCAAAGAGAATTTCAGACAATTTTAGGAAGTTATAACAAACGAGATTTTGATAAAAATGGATGGTTATATTTCTCAAAAGAACGCTTTGATTTATTATATCCTTCGTATGGAGACACTTATCCAACGTATAATGGTGCTTTCGGAATGACGTATGAACAAGGTGGTTCTGGACGTGCAGGATTAGGAATTACCAAAAGAGATGGTGATACTTTAACGCTAAAACAAAGAATCGACCATCATTTTAGTACCTCGTATGCCTGTATGGAAGCCATTTCTGCGAATGCTGATAAAGCAGTTACCGAGTTCATCAAATTCTTTGAAAATGCTCAAAAATCCCCAGTTGGTCAGTATAAATCGTTTGTTTTCAAAATGAAAGGAAATGAAAGTAGAGTAAAGGAATTTATCAATTATTTAGAACGTGAAAATTTTCAATATGGCGTTGCGGGTAAATCAATGATGGCAACTGGATACAGTTACCAAAACGATAAAAGCGAAACGTTTACCGTTGATGCGGAGGATATTGTAATTAATCTTTTTCAACCTCGTTCTACTTTTTTGAAGATATTATTAGAACCAAAATCAATGGTTGAAGATTCTTTAACTTATGATATTACCTCATGGTCATTGCCTTTTGCTTATGGTTTAAACACCTTTGCGGTAAAAGATAGAATTAATCCTGCTGGAAAGCCCCAATTTACAAATTCAACTTTGAAAATAGAAAAGCCATACGCTTATTTGGCAAAATGGAATTCTTTTTCTGAATTAAAATATTTAACGGCCTTGTATAAAAAAGGAATTAAAGTACGTTCGGCAGGAAAACCTTTTGAGGTTGAAAATATGTCATTTAACGAAGGTACATTAATTATTGCTCGAACGGGAAATGAAAAATTAGGCGATAGTTTTGATAAAATTGTAAGGACTGAAGCAGAACGTCTTGGGGTAATTTTATCATCAGTTTCAACGGGGATGTCCACAAAAGGTTCTGATTTTGGCTCGGATAATGTGAGTTATTTGAAACCACCAAGAGTAGCAATACTTTCAGGAGATGGGATTGTGCCGACTTCCTTTGGAGCAACTTGGCATTTTTTTGATAAGCAATTAGAATACCCCGCAACAATTCTTGGAGAAAGTTATTTCTCAACTACTGACCTTTCAAAATTTGATGTCTTGATTCTTACAGACGGAAATTATGGTAAAATTTTAGATGATAAAAATCTGGGAAAAGTTAGGGAATTTGTGAGAGCAGGAGGAAAATTAATTGCCATTCAGGGGGCTTTAGATGCTTTTGCGGGTAAAGATGGTTTTGAATTAAAACATAAAGAAGAAGATAAGAAAAAAGACGAAAGTAAGGATAAAGAGAACGAAAAGTTGAAAGTTTATGCCAATGCTGAAAGAGAATCGGTATCAGACGAAACACCTGGAAGTATCTATAAATTAGCGATGGATAATACCAACCCTTTAGCCTTTGGATTTGATAAAACTTATTTTAGTTTGGTTTTAGAATCCTCTGATTATCAATATCTTAGTACTGGCTGGAACGTGGGCGTAATTAAAGAGAAAGCTATCGTTGCAGGTTTTGCAGGCAATAAAGCACAAGATAAACTAAAAAATTCCTTAATTTTCGGCACGCAAGAATTAGGCAAAGGACAAATTATTTACATGGCAAATGACCCAATTTTCAGAGGCTTTTGGCAAAATGGAAAATTGTTGTTTGGCAATGCTGTTTTTGTCGTGGGGAATTAGGATAAATTTCGTTGAAAATTTCATCATAATACATCAACTTCCCAAATAGACGTAAAGGAGGCTCTCAAATGAATTGAGAGCCTCCTTTACGTCTATTTAATCTTTAAAATAACTATTCCTTATTTCTTCAAAACGTACCGAAAAGCCGTTCCAGAAAGAATATAACCCGTTGTTTTCGCACTTGAAAACACCTTGTAATTAACGTTCATCAAACCACTTGCCCCTAAATCCTGGGCTTGAGCAACCATCCTATCCAACAATGCCTTCTTTTGCTGTTGGTCATTGCCACGGTTCAACATTCTGCCTTTGTATTCTTGATTGGGTTGAATTGGACTTTCATCTGAAATAGTCAATTTCTCAATCTCTTGCGTTTCTGTCTGAGGTTTTTCCTGTCCAATTAATATCTCAATGGGATATTTATCAGGAACTTGAAAACCTAAACCTGCTCTTTGATCATAAGTACCCGTTTGATAATTAGGCTGATAATAAGATGTGGTTTGCAAATTCTTATTCGATTGACAAGAGAATAGTGAGCAAAGTAAACAGTAAAAAAATACTTTACCAGTATTTAATTCCTTAACGTATTTAAACGGTTTCTGAATCATAGATTAATACCTTTTCCCAAAGGTGTTTACAATCGTCAATAAATTTAAGGTGCAAAGGGTGAACTTGATATACATCATGCCCTGCTTCATCATTAAAAATTGTTAATTCGCAATAATCGTAACTTCTATCAATCACGGGACGGTCTGTTGCCGCTGGTGTTCCGATATTAAAGGTTACAAGAGACTCAATGGCACTAAGTTTTTGAACGCCATCTACAAATTGTTGACGCTCTGCGTCAGTGAGGTCTTTTTTCAACCAAAAATTTACTACGTGAACAAACATTTCTTTCTTTTATTAAACTGATTATCAAATATTTATAAATTATCTTTCGCAATAACTGCTTTCATTCTTTCTCCTAATTCATCTGAGGCTTTAATCAAAGGTAATCTTACATCTGAGCCACAAATTCCTTTAATTTCAATAATTTTTTTAACACCCACAGGATTCCCCTCTTCGTATAATAATGGATCAATCGCTAAGAAACTCCCTAACATCGTTCGTGCTTTCAGAAAATCTCCCTCCATCGCTGCATGAATCATTTCACAGAATTTCTCAGGAATTGCATTGGCAATTACAGAAATAATTCCAACGCCTCCACAGGCAATTGTTGGGACAGCTTGCACATCATCACCTGAAATTAATAGGAAATCTTCTGGTTTATCTTTATTGATTTCCATACACTGTTCAATAATACACGATGCTTCTTTAATTCCAATAATATTTGGATGTTGAGCCAACGTCAAGGTTGTTTGGGCAGACATATTTATGCCTGAACGACCTGGAATATTATACATTATGATAGGAACAGGAGAAGCATCAGCAATGGCTGAATAGTGGGCAATTATACCCCTTGCATCTGGTTTGTTATAATACGGACAAACCGATAAAATAGCATCAACGCCTTGAAAATTAGTTTCTTGTATAGATTTTATAACGTTGGCAGTATTGTTTCCACCGAGTCCATAAACAATTGGTAAATTCTTTGAATTGTTTTCCTTTATAAAATCTAAAATTGCTTTTTTCTCATTTTTATCAGTTGTTGCCGACTCACCTGTTGTTCCGTGAACAACCATGTAATCCACGCCACCATCCGTTACGTGTTGGATTAATCTTTTTAATCCTTGATAATCAACTTGCCCATCTGCCAACATGGGAGTAATTAAGGCAGGGGCTACCCCGTGAAATTTTGGTCTCATTTTTATATATAATTCGAACTTTTTAGTTCGGGTAAATTGCTTGATTTCTTATTCAGCCGAATTGGAAAGTTCGGATTATAACATTTTTATAAAATCATCTTCGGAAATAATAGAAACATTTAGCTTTTGGGCTTTCTCTAATTTGGAAGGACCTGCTTCTGCCCCTGCAATCAAATAATTTAATTTGCCAGAAACACCACTCAATACTTTTCCACCATTGGCTTCAATCTTAATTTTTAAGTCGTCCCGTTCAAAATTCTGAAAAGTACCCGAAATTACGAAAGTTTTTCCTGCCAAACCTTCACCTTCAACAACTATTTCAACGGCATTATGTGTGAACTGTAAACCAGCAGCCTTTAACCGAGCTATAAATTCTTGATTATCAGTATTTTGGAAATATTCTACCACGCTTTGTGCTATGCGTAAACCAATTTCAGGAACTTGTAATAATTCTTCTTGTGTTGCCTTCGCTAAATTGTCAATGTTGTTAAAATATACCGCTAATTTTTCCGCAACCGTAGCCCCTACAAAACGAATACCAATGCCAAATAATACTTGTTTGAAAGAAATCCCTTTAGACTTTTCTACGCCTATTAAAATATTTTGAATAGATTTTTCTTTAAATCCTTCCAAATTCAATAAATTTTCACGTTTCAAATCATATAAATCGGCAGGGTTTTTCACGAGTCCTTTGTGATAAAACATATCAATTGTCTCCGTTCCTAAATTCTCAATATTTAAGGCTTTCCGTTGAATAAAATGCTCAATTTTCCCTTTAATTTGGGGTGGACAACCTTTATCATTCGAGCAGTAATGATTGGCTTCTCCTTCTTTTCTAATTAGTTCCGTTCCGCATTCGGGGCAAACGGTTGGGAATTGAACTTTTACCAGATTATCGCTTCGTTTATCCAAATCTACACTGGTAATTTTTGGAATAATTTCACCGCCTTTTTCAACAAATACGTAATCGCCAAGATATAAATCTAAGCGAATTATTTCATTAGCATTATGAATACTGGCACGTTTAACAGTTGTTCCTGCCAAAAGTACAGGTTTTAAATTAGCGACAGGCGTAATATTTCCAGTACGTCCAACTTGATAACTCACTGATTCTAAAATGGTTGAAACAGATTCTGATTGGTATTTATAAGAAATAGCCCATCTTGGAGATTTGGCAGTATATCCTAAAATATTACGTTGAGCAAATGAATTTAATTTGACAACTATTCCATCCGTATTCAAGGGTAAAGTATGTCGCTTTTTATCCCATTGATTTATAAAAGCTAAAACTTCTTCCATATTTTTGCACTTTTCCCATGTTTGAGAAACATTGAATCCCATTTCTTTCATTCGAATAAGGCTTTCTTCATGGGTTGAAAAAACGTCATCATCCGATAAAAACTGGTACATATAACAATCCATTTTTCGTTTAGCTACCACACCCGAATCTTGCATTTTAAAAGTTCCCGATGCAGCATTGCGTGGATTTGCCAGCAGTTGTTCACCAATATCTTCCCGTTCTTTATTCAACGCTTCAAAAGTTGTTAAGGGCATGAAACCTTCTCCACGCACTTCAAAACGAACTGGCATATTTTTTGCAATGACATTTAAAGGAATGGTCCTTATGGTTTTTACATTTGCGGTTATATCATCTCCTCTTACACCGTCACCACGGGTAACACCACGAGATAATGTTCCGTTTTCGTACCACATAGACAATGCCACTCCATCAAATTTTAATTCACAAATGTATTCGTAATCAGCTTCGCCAAGTCCTTTACGAACTCTTTCATCAAAATCTGTTAAATCTTTTGCACTATACGTATTACCCAATGAAAGCATGGGAAATCTATGCGTTACCGATTCAAATTCTTTTGAGATTGTTCCACCAACTCGATGAGTCGGCGAGTCTTCACGTACAAATTCTGGATACTGATTTTCTAAATCACGAAGTTGAGCTAAAAATTTATCAAACTCAAAATCAGTTACTTTTGAAGTAGAATTTTGATAATATTGAAAATTTAAATCATTTAATTTGTCAGTAAGCTGGCTGATTTGTTCCTGTGGAGTCATAAAAGAAAAGTTATTTTTGGCTAATTTACCGCCAAAAAATAAGTTATAATAAGATTTTTTTATAAAAACCTTTAAATTTACAACCTTAGATGTGTAATTTGTCAAATCATGAAAAAAACTACTACATCCTCAATTGTTAAAATTTCAATAATTGGCATATTTTTCACTTTTTCACACCTCACTTTTTCTCAATCAAATAGTAGATTTGGAATCAGAGGAGGAGTTCATGCGGGTACACAATTTGGGCGTGCCATCATCACAAATCCAAAAGGAACATTGATAGGATTTGAAGCTACTTTATTTGCTAATATTGAACTATCTGATGATGTTGCTTTATGTCCCGAAATTGTATTTAGTCAAAAAGGGTTTAAAGTTGATACTTCCGAAATCACCTCAAATTATTTTGAAGTGCCTTTATTATTGAAAATCAATATGGGAGATGGAGGAATCTACACCATTATTGGACCCTATATTTCGTATTTACCAACTGATAAACCTTAAAGCTCCTAACGAAAAAGCCTTAGGCTGGGGAGGCACTTTTGGGCTTGGAAGCAGAGTTGCTGACCATATTTTTATTGAAGGAAGATATAATTTTAATAGTAATGTATGGATGTTGGAAAATGATAATGCTAACCTTTATGGTTTTAGAAATACAACCCTTGCTTTGTCATTAGGATATTTATTTTAATAGTAACTAACCCTTTTTAAGCCTTCTTGAAAATTTCAAGAAGGCTTTTTTTATTGTTTGGGGGATTTATATGTAATAATTTTGTGGGAATCTATTTAAATCTTATTACTGAAAAATGAATTTATCCCGTTTCTCAATTCCAATTTTACTATTAATCACTCTATTAGGTT
This sequence comes from Arcicella sp., assembly GCA_025356745.1. Lineage (GTDB taxonomy): Bacteria > Bacteroidota > Bacteroidia > Cytophagales > Spirosomataceae > Arcicella. The sequence continues at coordinate 3,793 of JANXRS010000256.1, read as the reverse complement.
TCGGTTTAAGAACCTACAATCTTGATAAACATGGTATTTTCTTTGATGAAAAAGCCTCTGTTTTAGTAAGCCAGGGCATGGCAATGGAAGGTAATACGCAAAAAAATTGTTTCTACACACCAGGAAAAACTACTTTCACACCAAAGGAATTTTGGACTGACAAATCATTGGAGGATTATTACGATGCTATCAGACGAAGTGATATTGGCAACAGCCCATTCTATTATGTTATTCTTCATAATTGGATAACTATATTCGGAATTTCTGATTATTCTATCCGATTTTTATCCGTATTATTTAGTTGCTTGACGATTATTCTTTTATTTTTCTTCATCAAAGAGCATTTCAAAAACCTTCAATTAGCCCTTTTTGCCTGCTTTTTAATGGCAATTGAGCCTTTTTTTATTGCTTACAGCCAACAAGCCCGAAATTACTCTTTGAGTTTTTTCTTAACTCTTTTGGCGACGCATATTTTCTTGAAAATTATTAAAAATGAAGAAAATGGCGTGAAAAAAAATAGTTTATATTGGTTTTACGGAATCTTATCAGCCCTGTGTTTACTGTCCCATTTTTTGACAGCCACCGTTTTTATGGCTCATGGATTATATGTTTTATTGTTTGTTAGAAAAACTCGTCCTTGGATCTTATTACCGATTTCGTTGAGTATAGGAGCGTTGGCTTTTGGCTATTGGATTTTATACGCAGGAGGGAATTACACTTTTTCGACGTTAAGTTATCAAGCCAAAATTTATTATAAAGAAGCACATCAAATTCCCAATCCTCATACAGGTTATATTGACCCTGCAACCGTTGAAAATGTTACCAAAAAATCAGTACCTATTTTCACAGACTTGTTTATTTCCAGTAATAATATATTAAGTAATACCGTTGGGAAAAAGAATTTAATACTGGCTGTTTTGATTGCTCTTTTATCCGTTTTCTCTTTGTATATCTATCAAAAAACAAGACAGAAATACTGGATTGGAATTATTTTAGGAATCAACATTATAGGCTTTTTACTTTATTCAACGGCAAAATTTCAGTATTTAGAATTAGTAAACTGTGGTTTATTATTGTATCTATTTATAGAATATTGGCAGGAAACTAAGGATAAAGTTCAAAGAAAACAAAATTGGTTTTTAGTAATTTTAGCATTTTTACCAACGCTTTTTTTAGTGTTAATGACCTTCAAAAATGGTCATACTTTTGGGCTTTCTCAACGTTATTCGGGCTTCTCATTTCCTTATTCAATTATTATTGTAAGTTACTCGCTTTTACAAGCAAATGTTAGGTTAAAACCGCTTAACTATGTTATTTGGACCATTTTCGGCATACAATTATTCTTCGTTGGAATGACTGTTAAAACGGTTCTAAATGATGAGTCTTTCAAGTATAATTATCGAGATAAAGCACGTTCAGAAAACCCTTATCCATTGATTGCCAATAAATTAGAAAAACTGTATCAGTCGGGTGATACAATCGTTTATCCTTCCTACGTAAAGACTTTTTATGAAGCGGATATTTACACAAAAAATATAAAAAAGTCGGTTTTAGATGCTCAGTACGTAAATTTGTATTTTCCCAAAGATGCTGAATTTGTCCAGACGATTGATGCGAGAGAACCTAATAAAGTAATTCTGAAGAAAAAGGATGGTCAAAAACTTGAGATTTTTGATTTGAAAGGGGATTTATTTCGGTATTAATAAATATGTCCACCTTGATAATTTGAGATGTAAATTTAAAAAGAATTTTTTATCTGCGTAAATCTGTGTCACTTTGGTCATCTGTTTACTCTGCGTGCCATTTGCCATAACCAAAAAAAAATGAATAATATTTTAATTGCCCCATCGGTGCTTGCTGCCGATTTTGCTAATCTCCAACGTGATATTGAAATGGTCAATAATTCACAAGCAGATTGGTTTCATATTGACGTAATGGACGGACATTTTGTGCCTAATATTTCTTTTGGAATGCCTGTTATTGAGGCGATTAATCGCCATGCAACCAAGCCTTTGGATGTGCATTTGATGATTGAAAAACCTGAAAGATACCTTGAGGAATTTAAAAGAATTGGAGCCGCAAATATCACCGTTCATTACGAAGCCTGCACGCATTTGCATCGTACTATTCAACAAATCAAGGACTTAGGTTGTTTGGCTGGGGTGGTTTTGAACCCTGCAACGCCTGTTTCTGTATTAGAAGAAATATTGCCAGATTGCGGAATGATTTTACTAATGTCCGTAAATCCTGGATACGGAGGGCAAAAATTTATTGAATCTACTTATGAAAAAGTCCGTAAACTTCGCAAAATGATTGACGAAAGAGGGCTTACAACATTAATCGAAATTGATGGAGGCGTAAATCAAGAAACTGGACAAAAGTTAGTAAATGCTGGTGCAGATGTTCTGATTGCAGGAAGTTATGTTTTTGGTAATTCTAATCCACTCAAGGCTATTACTGGATTGAAATCCATAAGCAAGAACTAACGTAAACTACCGATTTTACGGATTTATAGGACTTTTATTTTAGTGAATTTATAAAAGTACCCGCATTAGAAAATTTAACTTCCCGAAATTTTAATCCTCAATGGAGTTGTTTCGGGAAGTTAAATTAAAATTCAATTTATATTTTCCTCTAACAAAACCCTTTTAAAATACGTTTAAACACTGCAATCCATAGTCTAAATGTTTTTTATAAATGCTCAAAATAGCTTACTCACTCATCTACCAACATTCTCTTCCTGAAGGACATCGTTTTCCGATGTTGAAATATGAATTAATTCCTGAACAATTGTTGTACGAAGGAACTTGTACACCCGAAAATTTTTTTGCTCCCAAAACTGTCGATGAAAAATGGATACTTCGTACGCACACAAAATCCTATTGGGAAGACTTAAAAAATCTTCGTCTCGACCAAAAAATGGTTCGTAAGATTGGTTTTCCTTTATCTGCCGAATTAGTTTTACGAGAAACCATCATTACCCAAGGAACAATTGATTGCTGTCATTTTGCCTTAAAAAGCGGAATTGCCATGAACGTGGCGGGCGGTACTCATCACGCCTACACGGATAGAGGAGAAGGCTTTTGTTTATTAAACGATGTGGGAATTGCCTCTAATTATCTGCTTGACAATCAATTAGCTACTAAGATTTTAGTCATTGATTTGGACGTTCATCAAGGCAATGGAACCGCTGAAATTTTCCAAAATGAACCACGACTATTCACTTTTTCTATGCACGGAAAAGAGAATTATCCACTCCATAAAGAAAAATCTGATGTAGATATTGAATTACCAACCTACACGAAAGACGAAGAATATTTAAAAATTCTTTATGAGACGTTGCCTAAACTTATCGAAAAACAAAAGCCTGATTTCTTATTTTACGTTTCGGGCGTTGATATTTTGGAAACTGACAAATTAGGAAAATTAAGTATTTCAATTCAAGGCTGTTATCGTCGAGATGAGTTTGTATATCAACAAGCCATAAAACATAAATTGCCAATTGTCGTTTCGATGGGAGGAGGATATTCGCCTCAAATTAGAGATATTGTTGAAGCACATTGCAATACTTTTCGATTGGCAGAAAAAATGTTTTTTTAAAAGGTTAAATAGTCATGGTATTAATAAAGCCAAATTTATGATTCAAAAATTTTCAGTCATACATATGAGTTTAAAACCAAATTTCGTTTAGTAGAAAAGTATTTTTTATTTAATTTCTTCGTATATTACTCTTCTATTTAATATACTAACAAAAAATGAAAAAACTAATACCCTTCAAGTGTAGGCTTATTGC
>JANXRS010000248.1 GCA_025356745.1 Arcicella sp. | reverse complement strand
CCGTGATGATAAAGATGAATATCCAATTCAATTAAGAATCAAATCGGAAGACCGTAATCAAATTGAAAAATTGTTGGCAATGAAAGTTGTTTATCGTGATATGGTTATGGGTGGAATGTTACGTGAAGTTCCATTAAATTCTATTGCAAGTATCTCTTATTCAACTACTTTCAGTCAGATTAACCGTAAAAACCAAGAGCGTGTTGTTACAATGAGTTCAAACGTTTCTCAAGGTTACACTGCCAACGAAATCGTACCACAGATTCAAACCTTGGTTGATGGGATTGAAGTTCCAAGTGGTTACGTTATCCGAATGGGAGGCGAACAGGAAGAACAAAAAGAAACAGGAACCTTTTTGGTAGGAGCATTATTGGCAGCTATCATTCTGATTTTCATGGTATTAGCTACCCAATTTAACTCTATCTCGAAACCGCTTATCATTTTTGTAACGATTTTACTTTCGTTCATTGGTGTATTGTTAGGTTTTATGGCATTTGGACAAAGTTTCTCCGTAATTATGTCGGGCGTTGGAATTATTGCTTTGGCGGGTATTGTGGTTAAAAATGGTATCCTTTTAATAGAATTTACCGATGAATTAATGGGTCGTGGTTATCCACTCAAAAAAGCTATTATTGAGGCAGGAAGTACTCGTTTAACGCCTGTAATTTTAACAGCCGCCGCCGCAGTTTTGGGACTTGTTCCTTTGGCAATTGGTTTGAGTATTGACTTCGTGAAATTATTTACGGAATTAAATCCTCACATTCATACAGGTTCAGACAGTGCCGCTTTCTGGAATATTTTAGCGTGGACAATTATCTACGGTTTAACATTCTCAACCATTCTCACGCTCGTAATCGTACCTTGTATGTATTATATCAACGAGCGAATTCGGGATAAATGGTTTAGAAAAAATAAAGTTGTGGCCGTTGAAGAGAAGGAATTGGAGGTTGCAGAGAATTAGAAAAATATTAGGCTTAATACAAAAAACGTCCGTTGCAATGCAGCGGACGTTTTTTGTATTGAGCCTATCAATAAAGTTTTTTTATAATCCTTTAAGTTCGTAATCTTCCAACGTGATTAAATCGGGTTCATACGCAAAACTTATGTTCATTGTACGAGTCTGTTCGCCCTCAATAATACCATCAAAAACCACCAATTCATGTTTATTAGAAATATTTTTACGCCAAGTAGTAGCTACATCTGTAACAACAGGTTCGCCCAAGATTTCGGTTAATTCATCGGCTTCCATATCAAATTCTACGTCATAAGGAATATCACCTCTGCGTTTTTTTGTAAATCCAATCGTTGTAAATATACCAAAAAATCCTCCCTCCCATGAAGCTGGGACTGGTTTCAGATACCTACTATTTCCGCCTCTGCCAAAGTACAATCTAATACAGTTTCTTTCGACTTTTCCCTTAATATTTGGCTCCGCTACTGTGCAAGTAACCCGTTTTGGGAAAACAGCATTCCAGTCAGTAAAAATATCTTTGATTTCTTTACTGTCAACTCGCATTCCCAATAAAGGGATTAATTGTTCTAACATAATTTTATTTTTTTACAAAGATAAGGCTATTAAACAAAAAACCCCAAAAACAACAGAACCTCATGGTTGATATTGGTTTTGGGAGGTGTAAATGATTGATTTGATTTTTAATGCCGACAGATGGATAGGCTTTCTTGTTCATCATAAATCTTTTGGCTAACTTTAAGTCTTAACAAATCAACACCATAAATAAACAGGAGCGAGTGGCATTAGCTATTAAAGAAGTAGTATCAAAAATGATGGATAGAGTAATGGAAAACGTTTTAGTAAACGACCCATTTGTCAAAGAAAAACATCATGCAAGTAAGCCACTCTATGCAGCCTTAGTTCCCGATGAAATCTTTAAAGGTTCACATTTTGAAAGGCGATTTGTAACTCCATTCGGTGGTGTTTGGGAACGTTTAGTTTACTACTGGACATACAGAGCAAAAGAATCTTAACAAACTGAATAGACTTCCGTAACTTGTTTGCTACCAAACAAAAAGCAAGTTATCGTGAAATCCAATCCAGTTGTATGTCAATTTAATGAGTATTTTTTAGATTTTA
>JANXRS010000221.1 GCA_025356745.1 Arcicella sp. | reverse complement strand
CTGGTTTTAGGTTTATGTTAACATAAATACTTCATTTTTAGGTTTTATCTTAAATTGAATCTTTTTTCATTATCCAAAATAAGCTCAATTTGTATTTTTCCAAGCAGTTTTATTGTACTTTTAAATGCGTTGAACCTGGTTGACTAATAAATTCTTTCAAAATAACTCTGACAGTAATATTATGGTGCTCAATTCAAAACCTATACCATTTTAACATAATCTTATCCCCTCAAACCATATCTTTGAATCATCAATAAAATACCAATAAAACAAAACTATGAACGTAAAAACCAACCAAGACAAATTCAATATTTTAGAGAAAAAGAATGCCGAAGCCTTGCTTGGCGGAGGAGAAACCAGAATTGCAACTCAACACAAAAAAGGCAAATTAACTGCTCGTGAAAGAGTTACGTTACTGTTAGATGAAGGCAGTTTCGAGGAAATTGGCAAATTTGTGATGCATCGTTGCAAAGATTTTGGTTTGGATAAAGAATATTATTTGGGTGATGGTGTAATAACAGGCTATGGAACGGTTAATGGTCGTTTAGTTTATGTTTTTGCTCAGGATTTTACCGTTTTTGGAGGAGCCTTATCCGAAACTCACGCCGAAAAAATCTGTAAACTCATGGATTTAGCTATGAAAAATGGAGCTCCATTAATCGGTTTAAACGACTCGGGTGGGGCAAGAATTCAAGAAGGTGTAACGTCGTTAGCAGGTTATGCTGATATTTTCTATAAAAACACGTTGGCATCGGGCGTAATCCCTCAAATATCTGCCATTATGGGACCCTGTGCGGGTGGAGCGGTATATTCGCCAGCTATTACCGACTTTATTTTGATGGTTGAAAATACCTCGTACATGTTCGTAACAGGTCCGAATGTGGTTAAAACAGTAACGCATGAAGTTGTAACTTCTGAAGAATTGGGTGGAGCTTCAACGCATTCAACCAAATCGGGCGTAACCCATTTTTCGTGTGCTAATGAGGTAACTTGCATCAACGATATTAAGAAATTATTGTCGTACATTCCTCAAAATTGTGAAGATCAAGCACCTTTTTTGCCATACGAGCCAAGCAACGAAATGAGGGAAAGTTTGGATAGAATCATTCCAGAAAATCCAAATCAGCCTTATGATATGAAGGAAGTTATTGACATCATTACTGATACGGATTCTTTTTTTGAAGTTCATAAAAATTATGCAGAGAATATCATTGTAGGATTCGCTCGTTTGGGTGGTCGGAGTATCGGGATTGTGGCAAATCAGCCAGCCGTAATGGCAGGTGTTTTGGATATTCATGCTAGTCAAAAAGCCGCTCGCTTTGTTCGTTTTTGCGATTGTTTCAATGTGCCTTTACTGGTTTTGGAAGATGTTCCCGGTTTTATGCCAGGTACTAATCAAGAATGGGGCGGTATTATTACGCATGGAGCTAAATTGTTATACGCTTTCTGTGAAGCAACCGTTCCTCGAATTACCGTTATTACTCGCAAAGCTTACGGTGGTGCGTATGACGTAATGAATTCCAAGCATATCGGAGCCGACATGAATTATGCTTGGACATCAGCAGAAATTGCAGTGATGGGAGCAAAAGGAGCCGCAGAAATTATTTTTAAGCGAGAAATTGCTTCAGCAGAAAATCCAGTGGAAAAACTTCAAGAAAAAGTAGATGAATACACAGAAAAATTTGCAAATCCTTATCGTGCGGCACATAGAGGCTATGTTGATGAAGTAATTAAGCCTTCCGATACTCGTCAAAAATTAATGAGAGCTTTTAAAATGTTAGAAAATAAAGTAGTCAATTTACCGAGAAGGAAGCACGGAAATATACCGCTTTAATTAAAAAGTTGGCACGTAGATTAGACTCGCCTTCCACCTCAATTGTCTCATTAACGCAGATTTAGGCAGATTTTATTATCTGCTTAAATCTGCGTTACTTTGTATTTACGTTATCTGCACGGTCCGCCGTTGCGGTGCCAACTTAATTTAAAAAATTATCATGAACGAAAATAGTAAAAAATTCCTTTACGAATACTTAAACAATGCCTCGCCGACAGGTTTTGAAGCCTCGGGACAACAAATTTGGTTGGACTACATTAAACCTTATATTGACGAAACCATCATTGATACCTATGGAACAGCTGTGGGAGTAATCAAAGGAAGTGGCGATTATAAAGTGGTTATTGAAGCGCATGCCGATGAAATCTCTTGGTTTGTAAATTATATTGATGATAACGGTTATATTTTCGTCCGTAGAAATGGGGGTTCTGATGCTGTGATTGCCCCTTCAATGCGTTGTAATTTGCATACGAAAAAGGGTACTGTCAGTGGCATTTTTGGTTACCCTGCCATTCATGTTAGAGATACCGCAAAAGACAAAGCCCCAACGGTTAATGATATTTTTATTGATTTGGGAGCTGCCAATAAAAAAGAAGTAGAAGAAATGGGCGTTCATGTGGGAACGGTTGTAACTTTTGTGGATGGGTTGATGGAACTGAACGATAAATTTTACGTAGGTCGTGCTTTAGATAATCGTATGGGTGGTTATATGATTGCGGAGGTTGCCAGAATGTTGAAAGAAAATGGTATTATACTGCCTTTTACGCTCTATGTTGTCAATGCTGTTCAAGAGGAAATTGGTTTGCGTGGAGCCGAAATGATAGTAAGACGCCTAAAACCAGATCTTGCCATTATTACCGATGTTACGCACGATACACAGTCGCCAATGTACAATAAGAAAGAACAAGGCGATTTGAAATGTGGCAATGGTCCAGTAATTTGTTATGGTCCAGCGGTGCAAAATAACGTTCGTGATTTCATTCTTGATGTGGCTACTGCTAAAGAAATTGCTATTCAACGCCAAGCGGTTTCTCGTTCAACGGGTACAGATACAGATGCTTTTGCTTATTCAACGGAAGGCGTCGCTTCGGCTTTGATTTCGTTACCGTTGAAATATATGCATACAACGGTTGAAACTGTCCATAAAGACGATGTTCAGAAGGTTATTGATTTAATTTATAGTACATTATTGGCTTTGAAGGGTGATGAAGATTGGCGATATATTAAATAAGGAATTGCTTATTTTAAAACATAAAAATTCTTTCATTATGAATTCTCAGTAAATCAATCTGTTAATTTAGGAGAAATAAACGCTAAACTTTCATAAAAAGTGATGCCGTAAAAACTAATCACTTACATAAGCGAGCGTTTTGATAGGTTAAGATTTAATAAAATTATTCAATAAATCTTGCCCTTCTTCCCAATTTCCTAAGTTAGATGAGGCGTTAATATGTCCCTTTTTGCCAATATTAATGAATTCACTTCCCCATGCATGAGCAAATTCATTAGCTCTTTCGATGGTGGCATATTGGTCGGTTGTACTGGCAATAACTATACTTTTAAAAGGCAATTTGAACGTGGGAGTTGGAATAAAACCCTCTATAAAACTTAATCGTCTTGAATTTTCTACATCGGGAGGGGCTACTAAAAAAGCCCCTTTCACCATTTCAGAGGTGTATTTTTTTGCCCAATGGACCACTGTCAAACAGCCCAAACTATGAGCTATTAGATAAGTTGGCTTCGTTAATTTTCTCACTTCTTCATTCAATTTTTCAACCCATTGATGACAGACTGGCAAATCCCAACTAATCTGCTCGATACGATGAAATTTTTCAGCATTTTGATTTTCCCATAAACTCTGCCAATGTGCTGAACCTGAACTGCCTAACCCTGGAATGGTTAAAAATTTATAGTTTTCCATACGTATAATTGTTTCTGTAAAAATGAAATCACGAACAGATTAGAACTGTCGAATAAGGTTTTTGCCGACCATCGCCTGACCACTCAGCCATGTGATTTCCTTTTAATTAATCTACCAAATGTTTAGACATTTTAATTCAAAAATTAGATTCCTTCAATCGTTAAAGCCAAATAATATAATCCCCCAATCGTTGGTCCGCCCGCATATTGAAGATAACGACTATTAAAAATATCTGTACCACCCAATTTAATGGTTGCTTTGTAGGCTGGAATCCTCAAATTAACCTGTGCATCTACATTATTGATAGCGTTAATATTTCCTGTTACCAACGGACTTTCCCATAAAAATGCTTCCTGCCATCTGTATGTAACATTAAAACCAACATTTTTGATTATCTCACGATTTCCAATGGACAAATTTGTTGTCCATTTTGGGGTATTAAAACCCGTTACAAAAATATCTGCTTGGGCATTTGTGGCAATATTATTATAGTTTACATTACCCGAAACTGTATATTTTTTGTAAAAATTATAGGTAAGTCCCAAAGATGAGCCATAACTATGATACGAGTTTTTAGCGTTGGTATAGACTCGATAACGTTCTTGTCCTTTGCTGGCGGAGGTCGAAGATGTTGCTATTGTTGCATCACGATTTCTATCAATCATTGCCAAGACCGCTGCATCCGTTCCAATATTTGCCCCGATGGGAACAAATACCTGCACTTGACCCAAAAATCCATCGTAAATATTTGAATAAACATCAAAATCAATAACTAATTTATTGTCGAACAAAATACTTTTATAGCCCACTTCAAAAGAAGTAATTTTTTCTGGACGAGCAATGGGTAAATCTCCCGCTTGTAATAAACCTTTATTCGCCAAAGCAGCCGCATCCGTGTTTCCAGCGGCTTTTACAACGGCATTAAAATTAGCAACTGAGGTTTGAGTATAACTATTATCACGATAACCCAATCCATCATTTATGTATGGTAAACTGCCCACTCGCTTCACACGCCCGTTATTTACGTAGGATAAAGCCTCAAAAATGGCTGGGTAACGGTAGCCTTCTTGGAAGGTAAAACGGAAGTTGTGAATTTTATTGGCGGTATAAACTGCCGCTAATCTGGGTGTAAATTTGGGGTCATATTCAGGATTATAATCTCCTCTAACGGAAGCAAAAAGTTTTAATTTGTCTTCAAAAAACGTCTTTGTGGCTTGGGCAAACCCTCCTACTTTCTTGTAATAAATGTTTTTACCAAACGTTCCATCTTCTAAAGGAAAATTTCTTTCAGCAATTGGGCGACTGAAATCTACAAAATTGTTTCCATCTGGTATAATTTCATATACTCGGGCATCAGCACCAATTAATAAATCAAACGGGCGGCGTTCCGCAACCATTATTTTTTTGGATAAATCCCATTGTCCTTCAATATGGTAAATACTACTTTTCTGAATTAAAGCCGCCCCACCAGTTACGGGTGCATTCGGAATCGTACTTGATTTTATGTCCCAATTATTGATTTTAATAATCGTATTTTTCAAATCTTCAAATGCCTGTGTGCCAGGTTCAACCCGACCTTTATCCGCCGCTTGTCGAGCCAATGTTCCAGCCGTTGCCAAGTCAATTCCATTATTTAATTGATTCTGTAATTCAGTTTTAAACTTTGTTCCCCATGCACTATTACTACCTCCGCTGTATAAATCCAAGTTATCAGCTAAAGGTTTTACGTTGTAGGAATCGCCCGTATTTTCTCTGGAAACATACGCCCGAACCGAAAAATCAACACCTTTAATTTCCAATTTGTGATTTTGAACGACCACATTATTCAACTGAATTTTATTACCTCTTTGAAAAACTCCATCCATTTTTCCGTAACGATAACTGTATGAAATTTCAGTATTTGAACCCAAGCGATAATGCAAAGAAGCATCTAATTTTAAGTTATCAATTTTAGGATTTACCAAATCAGTTTCCCAATAACCCGTCCGAGCCACCGTTAAAGTTTGATTAGGTTTTCCATCAATCGTTAAACCCGTGAGTGATACCGTATTACTACCCGCCAAGGCATCATCACCGTATTTATTCCATCCATCAAAAGCAAGATTATTTGTGCCATTCAAAACAGAAAAGGCAGGATTAGCCGTTTTTTTATCGTTCGTATTTTGATCTAAACGAGTATTTGACCGCCAATCAATTCCTTGCAAATAACTGGCATTTACCTTAAAAGCAAAGACTTCAATACCCGACTGATTCTTAAATGCTTTGGCATATCGTAAGGCAGTTTCCGTCAAAACACTTGGGTCATGGTCTTTCCCATCGACATGATTTACGCCCGTTCGTTGGTAAAGACTCAAACCTTGATATCGAAAAGGGCTTTTGGTTTGCAAATTGGATAAACCATTAATTGCATTCATGCCGTACAATGCTGAAGCCGCTCCTGGAGTAATTTCTACACTTTCAATGTCCAATTCTGTGGGTCCAATCGCATTTCCTAAAGGCACACCCAAAGTTGCCGCTTGCATATCAACGCCATCCACCAATTGCATAAAACGGAAATTATTTGGAATATTAAACCCTCGAGTATTAGGAACTTTGAAGGTCAAACTGGACGTAATCATTTGCACGCCTTTCACGTTTTCTAAGGCATCATAAAAACTTCCTCCCGCCGATTGTTTTATTGCCCGAATATCTAATTTATCAATTGCAACGGGCGATTTCAAAATACTTTCTTCCACCCGTGAAGCAGTAACTACAATTTCCTGTCCTAAAATTGACTGGGTTGCCAACTCTACATTCAGTTTATTGGATAAACTATTAACCTCAATCTCGGTGGTTTTATAGCCTACGGAACTAAATTGGAGAACAAATGGAAATTTAAGTTTTGTTCTTAATAAAAATTCACCCTTTGTATCTGTGATAGTTCCTGCCACCGTTCCTTTTACTAAAATTGATACTCCTAAAAGAGATTCTTTGGTATCTTTATCTGAAATTTTCCCCGAGATTTGGATAATATTGTCCTGTGCATTTAACGTTCCGAACAGACCAAAGAACATGATTAAAAAGAATTTTGTAAATTTTATCATCATCATAAATTATTAATTTGTGATGCAAAACTATAACAGACTATTTAATCTACCAAATAAGTAGGATAAATATTTTAGAGAATTTTTTTTGTATAATACAGCTTAAAAAATATTGATTAATAATTAAGGGATGATAATTTACGCCAAAACTTCCCGAATTACTTTCCCCGCCACATCCGTTAAACGAAAAGGTCTGCCTTGGAATTGGTACGTTAATTGTTCGTGGTCTAATCCTAAAAGATGCAAAATTGTGGCTTGTAGGTCATGAACGTGCGTTTTTCCTTTTATTCCTGCATAACCCAGTTCATCGGTTTCGCCGTGGGTAAATCCTTTCTTTACGCCTCCGCCCGCCATCCAAATCGTAAAGGCTTCGGGATGATGGTCCCTGCCCATGAAGGGTGCAGGTTTGTTGTCTCGGTTTTCTTGCATGGGCGTTCTACCGAATTCTCCACCCCAAACTACGAGCGTATCTTCCAATAATCCTCGTTGTTTGAGGTCAATCAATAAAGCTGTCATCGCTTGGTCAGTTTCTCGGCATTTGGTGCGTAAACCAATTTCCAAGGCTTCGGAAGCATTCGAGCCGTGGGTATCCCATCCCCAATCAAAAAGTTGAATAAAACGGGTACCATTTTCAACTAACTTTCTGGCCAACAAACAGTTATTTGCAAAAGAAGGTTTGCCAATCGTTGTTCCGTAAAGATTATGAATATAGGCTGGTTCTTTGGAAATATCCATTACTTCGGGTACTTCGGCTTGCATTCTGAACGCCATTTCATATTGTGAAATACGGGTTAAAATCTCTGGATCTTCAAAGGTTTCGTATTCTCGCTGATTAATTTCGTTAATAGCATTGATGGCTTCGTGACGAATATCACGAGAAATTCCTTTAGGATTATTGATGTATAAAACGGGTTCGCCATTCGACCGACACTGAACTCCTTGATAAACGGAAGGCAAAAATCCACTTCCCCAAATACTTTTCCCTGCCTCTGGGTATTTTCCGCCCGAAGTCAAAACGATAAAACCTGGTAAATTTTCATTTTCCGAACCCAAGCCATAAATTGCCCAAGACCCCATGCCAGGACGACCCAATCTGGCACTACCCGTGTGCATAAATAACTGGGCGGGTGCATGGTTAAATTGCTCGGTGTGCATGGCTTTCAGAAACGTTACTTCATCAGCAACGGTTTGAAAATTAGGAAGATAATCCGAAACCCAAGCCCCTGACTTTCCTCTTTGAGCAAATTGTCCTTGCGAGCCTAACATCTTGGGAACGCCCCTGATAAAAGCAAAAGTTTTACCTTCTAAAAATGATTGTGGACAATCTTTACCATGCCATTTTTGAAGTTCGGGTTTAAAATCAAAAAGTTCTAATTGCGAAGGTGAACCTGCCATGTGGAGGTAAATTACGCTTTTGGCTTTACCCGCAAAATGGGGCAATTTTGGAGCGTAGGGATTAGTAATAATATCTTTTTTATCCGACGAACAACCCATCATCGACCCAAGAGCCATCATGCCCATACCTGTACCGCATTGACGCAAAAAGTGTCTCCGTTTAAGGAGTTCATGAGATTTTTGGTTGGCTTCTTGGATTGGGGACATTTTGTTTAGGTATTTATAAACTTACTTACATTTTATCTTTCGAGATTTCAAAACTTTTAACTATTCTTTTGTCATTTAACAGTTCAACTTGGTTTTCTTTCACGAAGATTAATACCTTACGTAAATGCTTTTTGGGCAAGTTCCCAACCATTAAAATAACCTTCAATATCACTGCTTGGTCACAAATTCATCCAAATTTATAATCGCATTAGCAACAATTGAAAGTGCCGCTAAAGATGCCGTGGGTTTTTCGGATGTCTTCAAATACGCTTTTATTTCCTTCGGATTTTTCTTGAAATTTTCTAATGTTAATTCATAAAGATTTACCAAAGCCTTTAAATCTTTAGGGTTAGGCTCATGTTGCAGAGCCAATTTATAACAATCAATTATCTGATTTTCATAGTCTTGTGTTGTTGAAAACACTTTTTTTGCTAAATTATTGGATGCTTCCACAAAAACGGGGTCGTTCAATAAAACTAAAGATTGCAAGGGCGTATTGGTTCTAATTCTACGGGCAACGCAAATTTCCCTACTCGGAGAATCAAAATTAAACATGGACGGATAAGGTCCCGTTCTGCGAGCAAACGTGTAAATCGCTCTCCGATATTGGTCTTCTCCTTCCGATTGTTTGTAATTCAAATTGCTATTTACCGCTGCCCAAACGCCATCAGGTTGGTAGGGCATCACTGGTTTTCCGTACATTTTTTTACTCAATAAACCGCTTACTGCTAAAGTTTGGTCACGTACTTGTTCTGCTGATAATCTTACCCTCGGACCTCTCGCTAAAAAATGGTTGGCAGGGTCTTTTTCAAATAATTCTCGACTTCCCACAGATGATTGCCGATAAGTTGCAGACATCACAATTTCCTTCAAAATTGATTTGGGTTTCCATTCCCACTCATTCATTAATTTTACGGATAAATAATCCAACAATTCGGGGTGAACGGGTTTAAATCCTTGCGTACCAAAATCTTCTAAAGTTTCCACAATACCCACTCCAAAGATTTGTTCCCAAAAACGATTAACTACTGTTCGAGCGGTCAGAGGATTTTTTTTATCCGTAATCCACGCCGCCAAACCTAAACGATTTTTTGGAGCATTTTTCGGAAATGGATGCAACGATTTAGGCACGTCTGGATTCACTTCTTGTCCGTGAACCAACCAGTTTCCACGGGTAAAAACATAAGTTTTTCGTTGATAGTCAGCCTGTGAAGCCAGCATAATAGGCGTATTTTCGGTTTTGGCTTTCACTAAATCCCAAAAAGCGGACTCATCAAAGCCGTTCTTTGGAAAATTAGGCATTAAGGTAAACCAAGCTATCCGAATAACATCTTCCGAACCTTGTTTTATTTTTGAATTTCTTCCCACTAAATACAAATCATGTCGTCCCGTCAAGGAAGGCAATTTAACACTTTTGATGTAGGTTTTTTTCTTTTCCGTGGTATCTAATTGAATCGTACTTAATACTTTTCCATTTATTGCTCCATCTCTAATTTCTAAAATTCCACCCCTGTTTTTCACCGAATAATTCATTACAAATTGTGTCATTCCGTCCATTTTCATATTGGATAATCGGCACGAACCATTATTACGTAAACCAATTTCTCGACCACCCAACAGGGCGGATTCCACAAAACTGTCGGCATCATGAGCATGATGGCGTGGTTCTAAATATTTCGCAAAATACAACCAATCAAAGGTTTTTTCTTGAATAGGAAGGGTTTTAATCCAAGAACTTAAGGCATCAATTTTAGGAGTATCTTCGGCTGAAAACTTTCTTAAATTTGGAGCTTCATCTCCCGTATCTTCATCCCGAGAATTATTGAAAAATGCCATAAATTTATAATATTCTTCGTGCCTAAATGGATCATAGGGATGACTGTGGCATTGTACGCAGGAAAAAGTTGTCCCTTGAAAAACGTCCCAAGTCGTATTGGTTCGATCCAAAACTGCTGCTACTCTAAACTCCTCATCAACCGTTCCCGTTTCATCATTGTTCATCGTATTACGGTGAAAAGCCGTGGCAATTAATTGGTCGTCAGTAGGGTTTGGCAATAAATCACCTGCCAATTGTTCTTTGGCAAATTGGTCAAAAGGCATATTTTTATTGAACGCCCGAATAACCCAATCTCGGTATTCCCAAATCGTTCTGGCATTGTCTTTTTGATAGCCTCGACTATCGGAATAACGAGCTAAATCCAACCACATTGAAGCCCATTTTTCACCAAATTGGGGTGATTTCAATAATTCATCAACCACTTTTTCATAAGCATTTTCTGAATCATCGGCTAAAAATTTGGTTACTGCTTCGGGGCTGGGAGGCAATCCGATGAGGTCTAAATATACTCTTCTGATTAAAGTAGCTTTCAGTGCTTCGCCCGTAGGTTTCAGTCCTTCTTTTTTGAGATTATTTAAAATAAAACGGTCAATGTCATTTTTTGCCCATGATTTTCCGAATGGTAAAAAGGAAGCAAAAAAACCTTCTGGATTCGGTACAGATGCTTTTTTAGGAGAAAGATATGCCCAATGGTCGCCCCATTCCGCTCCTTCTTTAACCCAACGAGTCAATAAATCAATCTCTTCTTTTTTTAGAGGATTGGCTTTGTAGGGCATTCTTTCATCAAGGTCTTTGTGCGTGAGTCGAGCAATAAAATCGCTTTTTTCGGGGTGAAAAGGAACAATGGCAGGTTTCCTCGATTTCGTTTTGGCAAGGGCATCCGTCCGAAAAAGGAGACTAAAATTTCCAATTTTTTTCACACCTCCGTGGCAAGCAATACAATGCTTGTTTAATATTGGTTTTACCTGAGTACTGTAATCTACCTTATTGGCATAATTTACCTCAAAAATTGACTTAACCGTCCAGAAAATACCAACTAATGCTACGAAAATTATTAAAAATTTTGCCTTCACGAGCTAATGATTGATTAATTAATTACATAACAATCAAAGACACAAAATGCTTTTTTTTACTTATTTGTGAATCAAAAGGAAATTCTAATGCTATAAATTTGGACTTGTAAAGCCCGTTTTCTTCATGCCAGATTTCACTTCTGGGCAACTCATAAATAATTTCCAGAGCAATTGACTGCGGTGATTCTCTATCATAATAATAATTGGACCTTGGTCAATGGCTAAAAATGAATCGGCAAACCAAATATCTGTCAAATTGAAAGCATCGACAAATCCATAATTTTTCCAGATTTTATCACCCAATTTATAGTAAAAAAAGCGGAGTGCTTGCATTGATTCTTTGGGAGTGTAGGGCATCGATGACAAGGCAGCGGTTGGGGAAATAGTACCGTTATCATTGTTGGGTTCGTGGGCGGAATAACCATTTTTTTCATCGCTTGCCGTTAATCCCCAGCAATTTTCGCTGTAACCACTGAATTTTTTAGGATTGGCTTTGCAATAATTGTAATTAATCAGTGAATGAGCCACATTTTGCGTGCCATAATTGGCATAAGAATCTGTTAGACCATTGGGATTTATACCCAGAAACGAATAATGAGCAAAGAACAAAGGTCCGCCTAAATCTGAACCAAGCGGTAATGTAATACCATAAAATTGTTTGCCATTTTTCATCTGTCTGTTTCTTGCCCAACCTTCATCATAAACTGTTTTAGAAATGAAAAAATTAGGAGAAGATTCCGCTAAAACGTAGGTAATTAAGGCTTCATTCCAACCTGAAAGTTTAAAATTCATGTCCCAATTATATTTGGGCGACCAATGCCAATAAAGTGCATTTTCATTGTTTTTTGTAAACCAATTCCACTCTACGGCATTCCAGAGGTCATTTATTTTATTCTTGAGGTTTATTTCATTAGCATCATTACCATTAAAATATTGTCTTGCTGTTAACAAACCTTGAATCAAATAAGATGTTTCTACTAAATCCGCTCCATCATCTTTTGTACTAAATGGAATGGTTGCACCTGTTGCCCCATTTAACCAATGAGGAAAAGCACCGTGATATTTTACCGCTGAATTTTTCAAGAAATCCGTCATAATATTCAGTCGGTCGAGTCCTTGTTTTCGGGTAATAAACTTCCTTTCAACTCCCACAATTATTGCCATAATGCCGAAACCAGTTCCTCCCGAAGTCACTAAATCGCCCGAAGTATTTCTTTCTCTTGACATTCCTGAAACTGGATGTCCAAAATCCCAGAAGTACTTAAAAGTCTGTCTTTGAACCAAGTCTAATAAAAGAGAATCTGAAATGATTGGAAACTTATCGGAATTATCAGCTGCTGTGGTTAAATTGAGTTGGATATTGGAATTAAGTTTCGTATTTGCTTTTGATAAGAAATCAGGTAAAACCTGTAAAGAATACTTAGAAATAGAATTGAGAGCACTTTTAGGGGTAATTATTACGGTACTATCATTTTTATCAAATGAAAAATCAAGAGGAATATTTTTAGAAGTAGTATTTTCTAATAAAATAATATTGGCGTTGGCTGAGGCTCGATTTACTGGAGCTATGAATGAAATTTTAATGATTGGTTTCAGACTAATATCCACATAATTTATCCCCATTTTACCATCAATTAAAACGCCTGTAAAATAGAAAGGTTCGGGTGTAATTGAGATTTCTTCGGTTTTTTTGCAGGAAAAAAATAAGGCGAAAATTGTTAAAAAAAGAAGGATATTTTTCATAGGTTTTATTATTGAATACTGGATTTTTTGTCTGAATTTGGATTCGTGGGATTAAAGGATTAAACGGATTATTGTAGCGTAAATCCTATTGATCCATTAATCCTACACATCCAAATTCAGACAATTTTATCATCAATTATTACCTACCTGCCAATTCTAATTGGTATAAATAGCCAATATCAGTAGCAGATAATGCTTTGCTGTAAACTCGTACTTCATCAATTGAACCTGTAAATAATCCTTGCCAAGTTTGAGCGGCAGATTTTGTATAACCTGCATCACTATTTGGCATTGAACCCATTACTACTTGAGTTGGAGGTGCCATTATGATACTTCCAATTCCAGCAGGAGGAGTTCCCGTTGTACGATTTCTAAAATTATTATTTGACACACGAATTCCATTGGCATAAATATCAATATTTGAACCTGCACCATCGTAAACCATCACGTAATGCACCCATTTATTGGCACCTTTCACCGTTTGAAAATCCGTTCCTCTCACTCCATAATCATTAATATTATCGCCTCCAAGGTTATAATTACCTCCCGAATACGTATGAAAAGCACTGTGAAATACCAACGTATCATTTACGGTTAATGGCTTTCCAGTTTCAATGTACATATTAATCGGACCTTGATTCCAATCAGTTTGTGTTGCTTGTGCTTGCGTTAATGCAAAAACCGATGAAACTGTTTTTGCGTTATTATTCACATTTACCCAAGTACTTACCGTTACATTAGGAATGGCATTTGCCGTATTTAATGCTGGAATCGAAGGAAACACTAAATAACCCGAAGTAAGTTGAAGTGCTTGTCTTTGCGTACTTGCCGTTGTTGAGGTGAACGCCGCATTAGTAGCTTTCAGAGGTGCTGTACCTGAAATTCTTTCATTGTTTGTTCCATCAAAAGTCCAATGTGCTAATAAATTTGCCGCTGCTACATCATTTGAGCTATTATATCCACCGATTGCGGGTAAAGTAGCTACTTCGGTTTTACTGCATGAGATTGTTAATATGGTTCCAAATAATACGGTCGCAATCATCAATGCACTTGTTTTTTTCGTCTTCATTATTGTTCTGTTTAAAATTAAAGAATTGTTTTATAAGGGTAAAATTTTAGTTTAATATGTATAATTCATGGTATTCAAAATCAATATCCATTATTCTGGTCCAATTTTCCTCCGCTCAAGGCTATTTGTAAACTTGGAACGGGTAATAACTCGTTTTTACCCGCCACGAAATTTTTACCAATTCCTTGCATTACTTGGGCGACTCGTCCTGTTCGTACCAAATCGAAAAAGCGGTCATGTTCTAAAGCTAATTCCAAGCGTCTTTCATTCCAAATTGCATTTCTTACATCGGTCAATGAAGATGCTTTTGAGCCTAATAAACCTGCTCTTGTACGAATTTTATTTAATTGTGTAATCGCATTTCCTGGTTGCCCTGATTCGTTAGCAGCCTCGGCATTCATTAATAAAACCTCTGCGTAGCGAAGAATATGTAGATTTTTTTGCTTTTGGTCACGATTCCCTAAGTAATTTTCTACGTTTTTATTTTCGCTGTGGTAGGCTTTATAATTATAATAAAGACTTTGAACTGAGTCTGCACTCGGAATTCTAAAACCGTCATATAAAATAGTGCCAACGTGCTTCGGAGTTTGGTCAATAATAATAATAGTTGAAGATTTTCGCTTATCTCCTGCTTCATAAGCGTTTACTAAATTCAACGAAGGTGTGCCAAAACCAAATCCTAAATCTGTCCAACCGCCTCTCCCTCCTACTCTCGGTCCTTGCCATGTAGAATAGCCATTTACACCTAAATCTCCATTATTAAATTGCCCCGTTTGGACTTCAAAAATTGATTCAATGTTGTTATCGCCCACTTGTCGCCAAATGGTGGAGTAATCAGAAACAAGATTATATTGTCCAGAATTGATAACTTCTTGAGTCAAAGCAAGCACTTGTTGCCAATTCTTTTGATATAAATAAGTTTTCGCCAAAAGTGTTTGAGCCGTTCCCTTAGAAATATGTCCTACGCCAATTTTGTTTTTTAGGGGTAAATTATTGACGGCAAATTGTAAGTCTTGTTGAATAATATTATAAATAGTATCAACAGAAGCTCTGGTTTGAAAAGCAGGGTCACTATTGGCATCTTGAGCATCTTTGGGAACTCGCAGAACCTTCGGTACTTTTCCAAAAAGACGCACTAAGTTGAAATAATAATAAGCTCTGATAAATCGTACTTCACCCAATAATTGATTTTTAGTTATTTGGTCAACAGCAGCAATATTTAAGGCTTCAACCGCTTGGTTTGATTTAGCAATTCCCGAATAATATCCACTCCACAATGCCGCAACAAAATTATTGGTAGATGTAACGGTGAAATTATCAATCGCACCAATGTTAGGCTGGTCAGCAACGGTGCTACCTTTTTCAGCATCATCCGAAATAATTTTGGTTGCCGTGATGAAACTAATTCCGTGAACATCGCCACCCGAACCACCAAAAGCCTCACCTGCGTACAAACTATTATAAACGCCCGTTACTAAATTTTGTGCCAAATTTGGGTCGGTCGCAGTCGTGGCTTTCCCTTGAACAGGCACATCCAAAAAGTCTTTGCTACAAGAGGCTATAATCGTAACTATAACAAAACTTGATATGAATATTTTTAATTTTGGTTTCATAAAATTGAAAGGTTTAAAACATTTTTAAAATCCAACATTCAGTCCCACTGCAAAAGTTTTTGTCGTAGGATAAGCATTTAGTTCAATGCCTGAACTAGTTGGATTACCTGGCAATTCGGGAGTAAAGCCCGTGTACTTTTTATAGGTAAATGCGTTCTGTGCTGTAACGAATATTCTAATATTATTAATCTTTAATTTCTGTACCAATACTTTAGGTAACGTATAGCCTACGGTTACATTATTTAGTCGAATAAATGAACCTGATTCAACAAAATAAGTGGACGCAGGAAGATTTCCTCCATTGGCAGCAGGTTCTGTTTGCGAACCATTACTGGGAGTCCAACGAGTGTATGCCAAAGCGGATTCTACATTGTCTTGAATACCTTGTCGGAAGGCTTTTTTTCCATTATAAACTTGATTTCCTGTATTTCCAATTGCGTCAAGACTCACATCAAGTCCCTTGTAAGAAATACCCATATTGATTCCGTAGTAGGCTTTTGGTTGATATGAACCTACAAAAACACGGTCGTTATCATCAATTTTTCCATCACCATTTGTATCCTGATATCTAAAATCTCCGACATTGGCAGAAGGCTGAATAACCTGTCCGTTTGTTGATTTATACGCTGCAATTTCACCATCATTTTGAAAAACCCCTAAAACTTGCAATACATAAAAACTGCCCACAGGTTGTCCATTATCAGTTTTTGTGGTATATTGTTGATTAGCACCAATGCCACCATCCAAAATTGGTTGTCCCCCATTTAAACCAATAACTTGATTATCATTCATGGTAATGTTTCCACCGACGTAATACGAAATAGTCTCATTTATTTTACCTCGCCATTTCAACGTTCCTTCAAATCCTACGTTTTGAATTGAGGCAGCGTTTGTTAAAACTTGTCCATCTGCGTCGCCCGTAACCGATGGCACTTTTACATTGATTAAAAGGTCTCGGGCGATTTTATTATAGTAGCCTAATTCACCTGTAAGTTTTCCTTTCAAAGCACTAAATTCAATACCAAAATCGGTTTCAGTGGTGGTTTCCCATTTTAAATTTGGGTCTTTAATTTCGGTAATTGCACTACCAGGCGTTGCTGTACCACCCGAATAGGAATAGGCCAAATTGGGTGTAACCGTTACCGTGTAAGCATCAGAAGGAATGCGGTCATTTCCAACTCTACCCCAACTAGCTCGCAATTTTAGGGTTTCAAAAATGCTTTGGCTTTGCATAAAGCCTTCATTGCTAATTATCCATCCCGCCCCAAAAGAAGGAAAATATCCCCAACGGTTTCCAGCAGGAAATCGAGAACTGCCGTCCGCTCGAATCGTTGCCGTTAGTAAATACTTATCGTTATAATTATAGTTTAATCGACCAATGTAGGAATTTCTTGCCCATTTATCACCGCCACCATCATTGGTGGAAGTATTAGCATTCCCAGTTCCAATGTACCATAAATTAGGGTCGGCGGGAACGTCTTTTCTGAAAGCCCTAAAATAACTCGTTGTGTATTGTTCTGCGGTTGTTCCTGCTAATATCGTCAAAGAATGTTTGTCGTAAGTCTTGCTAAAAGTAACGGTATTGTCCCAAGTCCAGTGAAAAATTTTGGCAGAATAATTGCTTAAAGTGCTATTAGGATTGCGTTGATTTCCACCTGGGGTAATAAAAGTGGTAGTATCATTGTTGAATTGTTTGCCATAAACTCGCTGATTTTGATTTACCCAATCGGCTCCCATTCCGCTTCTAAAAGTAAGCCACTCTACGGGTTTATATTCTGCATAAAAAGTTCCTATCAATCTATTATCCAAGGTCTTATCATCTCCATTCTGAATGTCCAAAATCGGATTTCCAACATTTTGATACACTGAAGTATTGCCATATCTACCATTGACTAAACTTTGAATAATGGGAGCTGCACGGTAAGAATCATTATAGGCACCGCCTAAATTTACGTTTTGATTAGTAGATGTGGTATAAGAAGAAATTATGCCAACCTTAATTTTATTCGTTAACTTAAAATCATTGTTCGCACGAACCGTATAACGATTATATTTATTTCCAATCACGA
This sequence comes from Arcicella sp., assembly GCA_025356745.1. Taxonomy (GTDB): domain Bacteria; phylum Bacteroidota; class Bacteroidia; order Cytophagales; family Spirosomataceae; genus Arcicella. The sequence goes on along the minus strand of JANXRS010000221.1, from coordinate 2,319 downwards.
TTCCTTCATCAGTCAAATAACCTGCACTCAAAAAATAAGTGGACTTTTCTGAACCACCCGAAAGCGATAAATTATGATTTTGTTGCCAAGAATTCCGCAATATTTGACCGTACCAATCCGTAGAAATCGTACCTGCCGCAATAATATTTCCACTAGCAGCACTAACGTAATTAGCGTACTCATCAGCATTTGCCATTTTGACCAAATTAGCCGCACTTCTCATGCCTGCGTTCATGGTATAATTAACTTTTAAATCACCAATTACTCCTCTCTTTGTAGTAATAATAATGACACCGTTGGCTCCCCGAGAACCATAAATAGCCGTTGATGAGGCATCTTTCAATACATCTAAATTGACAATGTCAGCGGTGTTAATGTTTGTAATATCATCAGTTAAAACACCATCCACCACAAACAAAGTGGCAGTTCCTGCCAAAGCTGTACTCGTTCCTCGAATTCTAATAACAGGAGAGGAACCAGGTTGTCCACTATTGATAATCTGTACACCCGCCACTTTTCCTTGTATGGCTTGCGTAGCTGTTAAAACAGGTTGTTTTACCAATTCTTCCCCTTTCACGCTAGCTGTTGCTCCCGTAATATCTACTTTTCGTTGTGTACCATAACCCACCACAACCACTTCTTGAAGTTCTTTCGTGTTGGTTTTCATAACAATAGTCATTTCCGAACGCCCATTTATGTTTACTTCTTGGTCATCATAGCCCACAGACGTAACCACCAAAATAGCATTATCAGAAATATTCAATGAGAACTTACCTTCAATATCAGTGGCAATTCCAGTCGTAGTATTTTTAATTTTTACTGATGCCCCAGGAATTGATTCACCTTTATTATCAGTCACTTTTCCAGTTACATTTTTATTATTTTGAGCATACAAACTGGATGATAAAATAAGCATCAAAAAAAACACGAAAGTCGAAAATGAAAAGGATTTTTTAAGATAAAAAAAATCATATTGTTGATGTGTTTCCATAGATTTATTAAGATTGGAAAAGCGATTGCTAATGTATATAACTATTTAACATTCAATTAATTGCAAAATTTAAGAAACTTAGATGTCAACAAAAAACTATCAAAAAATTATGCCATCCACTATTTAAGCAATAATGTCATTTTTTCAATATAATTTCCTTGTGATATTACGACACTATATTTGCCATATTTAGCGGTAAATTTTACTTGATGAACTCCTTCTTTTAATTTGTCATTTTTAGAAATTATCACCATTAATTTTTTACTTTCATCCATGAGTTCTATTTGAATTGGTTCATTTCCCTTCACCGCAAAATCCAGCACATATTTTGATAAATCTGGATGTTGCATCAACTCAAACTCATTGGTTTTTGGATTGGGGATGTACATATAAAAACCCGTTGAATTTATGGGTGGCGTAATATTCATGTTTTTTAAACCTTTCCATAATTCAGGCGTTTTTTTGCCAATCTCCCACAATAATCCCGACCTATAATTTTCTATCATTACTACAATTGGCCCTTGGTCAATGGCTAAATATTGATTTGAATACCAGTTTTTTGAGGAATTAAAGGCATCATAAAAACCATAATTTCCAAACAAAGCATTACCTTTTTTTAAATAAAAATACCGCAATGCCTGATACGATTGATAAGGAGTGTACGGAAAAGAAGACAAGGCTGCTGTTGGACTTATCGTCCCGTTATCATTGGTTGGAGAATGTGCATCATAAAAATTGTAATCATCGCTAGCCGTTAAGCCCCAATTTTCGGGAGAATATCCAAATTCTTTGGGAGCCTCCGTTGTGCAATGTGTGTAATTTATAAGCGTTTGAGCTAAATTTTGTTTCCAATAATTGACTTTATCATCCTGCATTAATCGTGGGTCAAGACTTAGATAGGAGTAATGAGCAAAAAACAATGAACCACCATACGGAAAACCTATAGGTAATTTATATCCTAAATACGTTTTTCCATTTTCATAAAAATCGCTTTTTTTCCATGTGTTTTCATAAACTTTAGGCTTAACAGCGTGTGTTGGCGATGCCTGTGCCAAAACATGCGTAATTAAACATTCATTATAACCTCGAATTGGCATATTCATTTCCCAAGTAAAGTTTGGCGACCAATGCCAATATAATAAATTATCACCCCGAGAAGCGTACCAATCCCATTCAACGGTTTCCCATAAGTTAGCAATTTGTTTTCTCAATAATTTCTCTTTAACATTTGCACCGTCAAAATAAGTTCTGGCACTCAAAAGCCCATTTACTAAATACGAAGTCTCAACCAAATCTCCTCCGTTGTCTTTCTCCCCAAATGGAACAAC
>JANXRS010000212.1 GCA_025356745.1 Arcicella sp. | reverse complement strand
GGATAGTAAGTGGGGATAATTATACAGAACTTAGCGTATATTTACCCACTAAATATTACGGCATGAATTTCTTCGGATGGAATTTTCAGCATAAAATCAACAAATGTACATAGCCCTACTCATATCACTCTCCTTAGTCCTCGCCAATACCGTTATTGGCGTGTATGCCGAACGAAAAATATCCGCTTTCATGCAAGACCGTCTGGGTCCGATGGAAGTGGGGAAATATGGCTTGCTCCAAATTTTTGCTGATTTATTAAAACTCCTTCAAAAAGAAGATATTGTGCCTAAATTAGCCAACAAATGGCTTTTTTTAATTGCCCCTTGCTTGATTTTTATTGCCATTTTTGCGGGTTTTGCGGTAATTCCCTTGGGACCAAGTGAGTTTTTGCAAGGCTCAAAAGCAGATATTGGAGTCTTTTATTTATTGGCAATTATCTCGATTGACATTATCGGAATTTTAATGGCAGGTTGGTCTTCCAATAACAAATATTCTCTTATTGGGGCTATGCGTTCAGTCGCTCAAATTGTATCTTATGAAATTCCTTTAGGACTTACAGTTATGTGCGTAGTAATGATTTCACAGACCTTAAACCTTCAAGAGATTAGTTTTCAGCAAGGTATTTATTCCCCAGAAACAACTTATCTTTTTGGCTTAAAATTCTTGAATATTGATATTACGCACGTGGGAGGAATATTATCTTGGAATATCGTCAGAGTGCCTTTCTTATTTCCTATTTACATCATATTTTTTATCGCTTCTTTGGCAGAATGTAACAGAGCTCCTTTTGATTTACCTGAAGCAGAATCTGAATTAGTAGGTGGTTTTCATACTGAATATTCTGGAATGCGTTGGGCCTTAGTTTTTCTTTCTGAATATGGCATGATGCTGTTAGTCAGCTTATTAGGAGCAATTTTGTTTTTCGGAAGTTGGAATACTCCTCTCCCAAATATTGGATTTTTAAAATTAGCCAATTGGACTTCGGGCGAGCCAAATTCATGGCTTGGCATAATTTGGGGAATGTTTTGGTTATTATTAAAAGCTTATTTAAGTATCTTCGTAATGATGTGGATACGTTGGACTTACCCACGTTTACGAGTGGATCAATTGATGTATTTGACTTGGAAAGTGCTTACACCGTTTGCCATTTTAGGGGTGTTTTTATCAGCAATTTGGCGATTATTAATGGTATGAAATATCCCTTAATCGTAATTCTCGGTCCAACTGCTAGTGGAAAAACTCACTTAGCCACTCATTTAGCACATAAAATTCAAGGAGAAATTATCAGTGCCGATTCTCGACAAGTATATCGTGGAATGAATATCGGTACGGGCAAAGATTTAGAAGAGTATGTTGTTGATAATCAAGCTATTCCTTATCATTTAATTGATATTTTGAATGCTGGTGAACAGTATCATATCCACCAATTTCAGCAAGATTTTCATCATGCTTTTGGTGATATTTCATCACGAAATAAGCCTGCAATTCTGTGTGGAGGTTCAGGGATGTATTTAGAAGCTGTTTTAAAGGGTTATGAATTAACTTCGATTCCAATTAACGAAAAATTACGAGAAAAATTAATTGAAAAAACTTACGAAGAATTATTGTGCTATACAGAAACTATTGTCCCTATGGAAGGATTTAATCCTGATTTATCTACTAAAAAACGACTTATCAGAGCCATCGAAATTAGTCAATTCCTATCACAAAATCCCGATTATGCCATCTCAAAACCCATCATCCCAAAATCAATTATTTTTGGATTAAATCCAGCTACTGAAATCCGCCGTATGTCTATCACAGTCCGTTTGCATCAACGATTGCAAAATGGATTAATTGAGGAAGTTAAAGCCTTGATCAATAGTGGAATAAGTCCTAATAAATTAATCTTCTATGGTTTAGAATATAAATTTATCACCCAATATTTAATGGGTGAATTGGACTACGAATTGATGGTTGAACGCTTAAATATAGCCATTCATCAATTCGCAAAAAGACAGATGACTTACTTCCGAAAGATGGAGCGTGACAACTTAAAAATCAATTGGTTAGATTCCAAAATACCGTTAAATAATTTAATGGAAAAAATATATGTTAAAACATTTAGAAATACCTAAATGTTGCTTATTTTTAGCTAAGTTTTTTTACTAATTACTGATATTACTTTTTTAATTACTACGTCATAAAATTAGTAGCTCCGTAATTACGAAAAATAGTCTTTGCAAACTTAAACCTTCAATCAATGATTTTCGTTCTATTCGCAATTTTCTTGCTAGGTATGGGAGTGTACCTAAGCTTTAAGGTAACTGATAATAAAGACAAACGTTTCCCTGCAAAAACGTCTTAATTATCGCTTTCCAAAATTTCTAAGATATTCATTAAATCCTCTGAATCACCAAATCCTGGTCTAATTTCGTTACCTCCTTTCAGGGCAAATCCAGTCAATTGAGTTTGTTCTAAAAGGTCATTTGCATTTGATTCTTCAATACCAAAACCTAAAAGAATAGGATATTGAAACGACCAAGCATCCAATTGGCTTAATGTTGCATCATCCACAATACCAAATTTATCTGAATTTTCTAAAACAAAATACTCTACAAAACCTTTTGTTGTCTGAAATAAGGCGGGTAAATTTGCCGTGGCAAAATCAACTTTCAAGATGATTGGCTTACCAATTCTTTGTATCTCCACAACGTCTTCCCAATTACTAACTTGCAGAAAATCAGGCTGATATTTTTCAACCAACGCTATAATAGTTAATATGTCTTTGGATTCTGTTTCGCCTACAATTTGTACGCCTGCGAGCCATCCACGCATTTCTTTGAATTTATCAAAATCTAATTCGTCCATCGAAAAACCTAACATTTCAACTCCCATACCCGCACAATAACGTGCATCGGAAAGATTATTGAGATTGGAAACTTTTACTGTTGTTTTTAGCATTGGGATTATTATTTGTTAATAATTATTTAGTGTTAGTTGACCATACAATCATAAATCTCAGCTATTTACAGTTTGATTATGAGTTTGCAAAAGTAGGAATCAACACACTCAGAACCAAAAACAATGTCATTCTGTTGAAAAAATTGTAACTTTGTAAATAATTTGCTACTTCACAAGTAACCAGTAAAAAGTAACGAAACCGAAGGGCATTTAACCCTTGCAGACAAACAAAATGAGTAAACACGGAAGAATTTTAGTCGCCATGAGTGGCGGTATTGACAGTTCAGTGGCAGCGGTAATGCTCCATGAAGAAGGCTATGAAGTCGTAGGAATGACGATGAAAACTTGGGATTACGCCTCCTCTGGCGGTACGAAGAAAGAAACAGGTTGCTGTTCTTTGGACTCCATCAACGATGCCCGTAATGTAGCGGTGCAATTAGGTTTCCCCCATTATATTCTGGATATTAGAAACGAATTTGGTGATGCGGTGATTGATTATTTCACGGGTGAATACCTTGAGGGACGCACACCAAACCCTTGTGTAATGTGTAATACGCACATAAAATGGGATGCTTTACTGAAACGTGCTGATAAATTAGACTGTGAATTTATTGCTACGGGTCACTACGCAAATATCAGAGAAGAAAATAACAGACACATTATTTCCAAAGGATTTGACGCTTGGAAAGACCAAAGTTATGTACTTTGGGGGGTTTCGCAGGAAAGTTTGGCTCGTACAAAATTGCCTTTGGGACATCTGACAAAAACGAGCATTAGAGAAATGGCATCAGAACGTGGCTTTATGGATTTAGTTAATAAAGCCGAAAGTTATGAAATCTGTTTTGTGCCAGATAACGATTATAGAGGTTTCATCAAACGTCGAGTTGAAGGTTTAGAGGAAAGAGTAAAGGGTGGAAATTTCTTGAATACTGAAGGTAAAATCATAGGAAAACATGAAGGTTATCCATTTTATACCATTGGACAACGCAAAGGATTAGGCATTGCTTTGGGTTATCCTGCCTTTGTTACGGAGATTAGAAAAGAGACAAATGAAGTTATCATTGGGCGAGATAAAGACCTCGAAAGAGACGGAATGATGGTTGGACAATTGAATTTATCCAAATATGCTTCCATCGAGAAGCCCCTTGAAACCATTACGAAAGTACGTTATAAAGATGATGGAACGCCTGCAACCATTTTTCAAGAAGATGGTAAGATGAAAGTGCATTTTCACGAATCAGTTTCGGGTGTTGCTCCTGGACAGGCAGCCGTTTTTTATGAAGGAAATGATGTTATCGGTGGTGGTTGGATTTTAAAATCGTTTAAGCAAAATGCAGAAACGGGAATTTATGTGGCAGAAATGGCTTTATAAATCATAATTATTTGCAAAAAGATTAATTGTCCATGCAATTATTAGAAACGATACAAGTCCGTGATGGGCAATTTCAGAACATTGAATATCATAACAAACGATTCAATATTTCACGATTAGAATTATTTGGTTTAGCTATTTTTCAATGTTTAGAAAATCTCATTAAAATACCTTCTGAGTGTTCAGAAGGTATTTTTCGTTGTCGTGTGATGTATGAAAGAGAGATTCAAGCCATAACTTTTACGCCTTATATTTACAAAGAAATTAAGACGTTGAAATTGGTTGATGTTGGCGATTG
>JANXRS010000177.1 GCA_025356745.1 Arcicella sp. | reverse complement strand
CTAGAAAACATTTAAAACTCAGCATTGGCTGGTTTACTCAAATTTGGTTTAATAATTCTCATCCAAGTAAGCATTTTGATGATTGGATACGTTGGATCTATTTCGTACCATTTTGAAGCAAAATTCATGCTATTTGGTAATTTGTGATGATTATTTTGAAATAATTCACCCATCATCAAAAAGTCAAAAATTAACGAATTTCTTGATTTATCGTTGTTGTCATGATTTTGATAACCATATTTATGCCCAGACCAATTAACAATTGCACCATGCAGAGGTCCCATCAAAAAATGAATTGGTAACAAGAAAAAGAAAGCCCAGTGCATATCAAAATAGATAAAAGCGACAATATACATTGCTACATAAGCAATTCCCCAACCTAACCGAGAAACCCAATGATGGCCCATTTTTTCAATTGTCTGTGAAAAAGGAAAATTATGGTCAAAACGCTCCTCAACTTTTGTTCTGTTATTCAAAAGAGCATTATAAATATTTTTTGTCTTCCACATCATTAGAAATACATTATCAGAAAAATGAGGAGAATGTGGATCCTTTTCTGTGTCACTAAATGCGTGGTGCATTCGGTGCAAAATCGCATAAGCCCGTGGACTCAAATAGGAAGAACCTTGCGAAACGTAAGTAAGAAAATAAAAAAACTTTTCCCAAAATTTATTCATCGTAAACATTTTATGAGCCGAATAACGATGTAAAAAAAACGTTTGACTGAATAATGATAAATACCAATGGAAAATGAAAGCGGGCAATACAAGTTGCATATAATTAATTATTTTGTTTATGATTGATTACCATTTGTATTAGCAAAAGGTTCAAGATTGAAAATATTACTGACAAATATCTGAATTAATCGACTGTTAAAGCATAAGAAAGTAAATTTGCCCCCATTTGCAAAGCTTTTTGTCTAAGAACGTCAGGGTCATTGTGAACGGATTGATCTTCCCAACCATTACCCAAATCGCATTCATAGCTGTAAAAACATACCAAACGACCTTGATAAATTAATCCAAAACCTTGCGGAGGTTTATTATCGTGTTCGTGAACTTTAGGCAAACCATTCGTAAATTTGAATTTTTGACTGTAAATAGGATGATTGAAAGGTAACTCAATAAAACTCAATTCTGGAAAAACCTTTTTCATTTCTCTACGAATGTATTTATCTAATCCATAATTATCATCAGCATGAAGAAAACCTCCACTAATAAGGTATTTACGAAGATTTAGTGCTTCTGATTCAGTAAAAACAATGTTTCCATGACCCGTTAAATGTACAAATGGATACGTAAAAAGTTCAGGACTTGAAGGTTCAACAATATCTTCTTCGGGAGAAATATTTGTCCGTAAGTTACTGTTACAAAACTTAATAAGATTTCCTAAAGATGTTTTATTACAATACCAATCTCCGCCACCCCCATACTTCATTTTGGCAATTTTGAAAGAAGACTGTCCAACTAAACATGAACAATTAACAATAAACAGAAAACACAATAATCCGAAATTACGGAACGCTGCACGACTAATACCGAATACCTTTTTCATAACTGATTAACAATATTTAAAGCATGACAAGCCACTAATCCAGCGGTTTCTGTTCTCAGCCGACTTTCTCCCAAAGTTACAGGAACAAAACCTTTTTCAAGTGCTTGATTTATTTCTTCTGGTGAAAAATCGCCTTCTGGACCAATCAAAATGACATATTTGCCTTTTGGTTTGGCAATTTGTTGAATCAATTTTCTGTCTCCTTCCTCCAGATGAGCAATCATATTTTGAGAATCGGAATAATCATTCTTCAAAAATTCTTTCCATGTAATCATCTCATTTATTTTTGGCAAAAAGGCTTTTAAAGATTGTTTCATCGCTCCCACTGCAATTCTTTCGGTACGAACCGTTTTAATTTCTTTCCTTTCAGAATAACGAGTTTGAAGGAAAGAAATTTCATTAATACCTATTTCAACGCATTTTTCAACCATCCATTCAATTCTATCCAAATTTTTGGTTGGAGCAATAATCAAGTGAATATAATAATCTCGAAGCCCAAAATTTTGTGTTTCTTCCACTATTTTTACTTCACATTTTTTCTCGTGGGGTGTTTTAATTTGACATTTATAAAAACCGCCTTTTCCATCCACTATGTAAAGTAAATCGCCTGCCAAAAGCCTTAAAACTTTCACCGCATGACGAGACTCTTCTTCGTTTAGACGTAAGGTTTGCTTTATATGTGGTTCGTAAAATATGTTCATAATTTAATTCTCGTACTTAATTTTACTATTCTTCAAGCACTTCATCGCCTGAGTTATTCCCGAAATTGTTAAGGGAAACATTCGATTTTCAGTCCAATCTTGAATAATTTTTATACTTTGTGTATAATGCCAATATCCTGAGGATGTGGGATTTAACCAAACCAAATTAGGAAAATGATTGCTAAATTTCAATAACCAAGACATTCCAGATTCTTCGTTATAATGTTCAATACTTCCACGGGCGGAGGTCAATTCATAAGTTGCCATGGAGGCATCACCAACCACAATTATTTTCCAATCTTGGTTATATTTATGTAAAACCTCCCACGTTGAAACACGTTCTCCTCTTCTTTCGTTATCCTTCCAAAGCGTTTCATAGATGCAATTATGAAAATACAAATGCTCAATATTTTTAAACTGATATTTTGCTGCTGAAAACAATTCTGAGCATAGTTCAATATATTCATCCATCGAACCGCCCACATCCAATAACAACAAAACTTTAACTTTATTTTTTTTAGAGGCTTGCATTTTTATTTCCAAAAGCCCTGCATTTCGTGAAGTTTCTTGAATCGTTCCGTCTAAATCCAATTCGTCTTCTACACCCTCACGGGTAAGAATTCGTAGGCGACGCAAAGCCATTTTAATATTTCGGGTATTGAGTTCGAGGTCGTCATCGTAATTTTGAAATTCTCGGTCTTCCCACACTTTTACCGCACTTTTTTGTCCACCCGATTTATTATTACCAATTTTTATGCCTTCGGGATTATAACCACCATTACCAAAAGGAGAAGTTCCGCCCGTACCAATCCATTTATTTCCCCCTTCGTGACGTTCTTTTTGTTCCTCAAATAATTCCTTTAAGCGGTCTAACAATTTCTCTAAACCGCCCATTGCCTCAATTTTGGATTTTTCTTCTTCGGAAAATTCTCTGTCCAATTTATTTTTGAGCCAATCTTCTGGAATTAAAGCAAATAACTCTGCCCCAATTCTGGAGACATCTTTGAAATATTGTCCAAACAGGACATCAAAGCGGTCTAAGAATATCTCATTTTTAACAAAAACTGTTTTACTTAAATAGTAAAAATCGGTGGTGTCATATTCAACAACGTCTTTATCCAAGGCTTCCAAAAGCGTTAGATATTCCGTGATAGTGACGGGGAGTTTATTATTTTTGAGATATAGGAAGAAATCGAGGAACATCAATAAGGTCGTTTAGTTTTATTCCTTAAAGCCTCATACAAACCTGTATCTTGCTCATTTTTCAACAAAGCTCCAATAAATGGAGGCACATCGGTATTTGTTTTGAAATCCTCCAATAAATCCCCCGAAACTTTGCCCACCAACAACAATTTTATCCAATCAATCAATTCAGAAGTAGAAGGTTTTTTCTTTAACGTCTTTACGTCTCTTATTCCATAAAATACTGATAATGAATTAATTAACAATTTTTCCTCAAGTGTTGGATAATGAACACCCACGATTTTCTTCATCGTTTCACGGTCGGGAAAGGAAATATAATGGAAGAAACAACGACGTAAAAAAGCATCGGGCAATTCCTTTTCATTATTGGAAGTAATGATAATAATTGGACGATGTTTCGCTTTAATTACCCGTTTTAATTCATAGCAATAAAACTCCATTTTATCTAATTCATGCAATAAATCATTTGGAAATTCAATGTCAGCTTTATCAATTTCATCAATCAAAAGTAGCACTTGTTCATCAGCCTCAAAAGCCTCCCAAAGTTGTCCTTTTTTGATATAATGTTCCAGATTATTAATATCACCATCACCTAATTGCGAATCCCGTAAACGTGCCACCGCATCATACTCATACAAGCCTTGTTGAGCGAAAGTAGTTGATTTAATATTCCAAGAATACAGTGGTTTTCCAAGGGCTAAGGCAACTTCATACGCCAAAAGCGTTTTACCCGTTCCAGGTTCACCTTTAATTAAAAGCGGTTTTTGAAGGGATACGGCAGCATTTACCGCAACTTGTAATGCTCTAGTAGCAACGTAGTTTTCTGTTCCTTGAAATGAAGACATATTAGTTATGATAAAATAGGGGAATTATATTGACATACAGATTTAACGGCTTAGACCGCAGCGGCGGACTAAGCCGTTAAATCTGTGTGCTATTTTGCATAAATCAATCTTCATATTCCGACTTAAACGAATACATGGTTGGGTCTAATTTGATAGTTTCTGCCAAATATTCATCAACAAATTTTGTAACAACGGCATCATCAACTTCATCAACATTTAAGCATATATCCAATCCGATTCCAAACTCAAAATTCTCATCAACTTCTAAATGTTCAGAAAGTTTCACTTCTTCGTTTTCTTCAATTTCTTCTATTAGTTCTGTAATGTATAATTCCACCTCCTCATCCATGTCTTCATTAGGTTCGTAGGTTTCATCACGATTTTCCATCGGTACATACAAAGGATAAGTCTTTAGTGCCTTTCTCTCAGCTGTTTCATAAACAATGCTATTAAAATGCAATCTCAATGAATAGATAACTGCATCAAAAATGGCTTCTTGACCTTTATAATTCCCAACAAACTGAACATGGACAAACTCTTCAACGTTGTCGGGTTCATCACCGAGTTCATCTTCAAAATATACAAATTTCTTTCCATCAGCTTTACACTCTGCTTTCAGTTGTTCAATCTCCTTTGGGTCAAGTCCTGGATTATCTTTTAATAACATTTTTAATTGTGTTTAATTTGGATGTAAAGTTAAGAAAAAATGACGAAAAGCCCCCTTTTGGAGTTGGGGGCTTTTTTTACTTAATTAGTAACAACTCACGATATTTTGGCAATGGCCATTCGTCGTCATCAACGATTAATTCTAACTTATCAACACAATAACGAATTTCTTCAAAATAGTCTTTCACTTTGGTACTGTATAATCTGGCTCTTTCAACCAAATTCTCCATATTATTTGCTTCTTTTCTTGCCTCGGTCATTTCATCAACCAAATTATTAATTGTTGACGTATAAATTGAAATCTTTTTAATTATTTCTACCGTTGGGGCAAAATATTGAGGGTCAATACCAATCTCTTTTTGTCCACGAACATTATCAACTAATAGGGTCTGATATTTCAAAGAAGTTGACATAATATGGTTAATTGCCAAATCTCCAATTACCCGTGATTCAATTTGGATTTTCTTGATATAATTCTCCATTTCAATCTCGTAACGAGCGTGCATTTCTATTTCAGTAAAAATCCCATGCTTTGAAAACAAATCAATCACTGATTTATCCAAATACTTCGCCAGAGCGTCGGGAGTAGTTTTTAGATTCGATAATCCACGTGATTCGGCTTCCTTAACCCACTCATCTGAATATCCATTTCCTTCAAAAAGAATTTTTTTAGATTGCGTTACGTATCCTTTCAAAACTTCCACAATTGCCAACTCTTTTTTAACGCCTTTCTCAATATATACATCAACTTCTTCCCTAAACTTCAACAATTGGTTGGCAACAATTGTATTCAAAATCGTCATGGGCGTGGCAGAATTTGCCGATGAACCAACGGCTCTAAATTCAAATTTATTACCTGTAAAAGCAAATGGCGATGTTCTATTTCGGTCAGTATTGTCCAGTAGAAGAGCAGGTATTTTGTTAATGCCTAATCTTAAATAAACGTTATCGCCTTTTTCTAATTTAATATCATTCATTTCTGAAAGATTTTCTAAATCATTCAAAACTCTGGTCATTTCCGTTCCAATAAAAATAGAAACAATGGCAGGAGGTGCTTCATTTGCTCCCAAACGATGTTCGTTTCCAGCGGTTGCTATGGAAGCACGTAAAAGGTCAGCGTAATCATGAACCGCTTTAATCGTGTTCACAAAAAACGTTAAAAAACGTAAATTTTCTTTTGGCTTAGACGACGGCCCTAATAAATTAATTCCTGAATCAGTTGCCAAAGCCCAGTTATTGTGTTTTCCCGAACCATTAATTCCTGCGAATGGCTTTTCATGAAAAAGCACTCGCATTTTGTGTTTGGCTGCAATTTTGTTCATCAAATCCATTAGCAAAGCGTTATGGTCGCAGGCTAAATTAGCTTCTTCGTAAGTTGGAGCCATTTCAAATTGTGCGGGCGCAACTTCATTATGGCGAGTACGAACGGGCATTCCTAACTTCAAGGCTTCAATTTCAAAATCAACCATAAAGGCATTTACTCTGGATGGAATTGACCCAAAATAGTGATCTTCTAATTGCTGACCTTTGGCGGGCGAATGTCCAAAAACGGTTCTTCCCGACATCAATAAATCAGGACGTGCATTATATAACGCTTCATCCACCAAAAAATATTCCTGTTCAGCTCCCAAAGTCGCCGTTACCTTCGATACCTCACGACTGAAATATTCGTTCATTACCTTCGTAGCTGCTTTATCAATTAATTCCCCTGATTTTAATAAAGGCGTTTTATAATCTAAAGCTTCCCCAGTGTAGGAAACAAAAACAGATGGAATACATAAAGTAGCCGTTCCAGCAGTATTTTCCATGATAAAAGCAGGCGATGACGGATCCCAAGCTGTATAACCACGGGCTTCAAACGTAGAACGAATTCCACCATTTGGAAAAGAAGAAGCATCGGGTTCTTGCTGAACTAAAGCTGAACCTTTGAATTTTTCTACTGCCTTTCCTTTATTAGTAATATCGAAAAAAGCATCATGCTTTTCGGCAGTTGTACCCGTGAGTGGTTGAAACCAATGCGTATAATGTGTTGCTCCCTTTGATAAAGCCCATGACTTCATCGCTGCGGCTACTTCGTCGGCAGCTTCACGATCAATTTTCTTATTGTCCTCAATAGCATTAGAAATTTTTGTATATGCTTCGGGACTCAACAGAGAACGCATCACCTCATCATTAAAAGTGTTACTACCGTAATAATCAGTAACTTTTTCAGTCGGTATTTTCACAAAAACGGGTTGCCGAGACTGTGCTAATTCGAGGGCTTTAAATCTTGCAATAGCCATAAATATTTTTTCAGGTTAATTATTCTATATAAACTGTATGATAAAAGTAAGATAAATTTCATTTCTTATCATTTTTAAATCTCAAAAATTTGAAATTTAATTAAAAATTGGAGTTTTACAGGAAAATAAGTCTTAATAAAAGTAGTAAATGGCTAATTTTCAAAATTAAAATTAAGGTATTGGTGAGTTAATTTTAGCACTATAAAATTTAGAAAATACCCCTAAAATTGACCGCATAAAACCTTTCTTTTAAG
>JANXRS010000218.1 GCA_025356745.1 Arcicella sp. | reverse complement strand
CCCACTCCATCTGCTCCTCTCAACGCCAAACATAAACAGGTTTGGTAAGTATCGTTCAAAACATCATCTGTGGTAATATCCATTTTCCGATAATTTGCCTCTATAATTGCTAAACGGTTAAACGTTTTTCGTACAATTGTCAAATCGTTAACGGAATTAAATAAATTTCCGATGTCATAGAGTTGCTTAATGATTTCCATACTCTTTGAACTACTACCTTTAAAGTAAGGAATTTCAGTTGTATTTGGGGCAAAAGCAGTTAATTTGTCTCCTAAAATATCTTCAAAAGAAGGAGTTTTTACACTTAAAAAGTCACCTTTTTGTACTACAAATGGTGTTTTTATAAGCGTTTCAATTACATTCTGGTAAGGGTTTTCTTCAAACAGAATATCCAACAAAATATATTCTTCCAGTTGATTTGTCAAATGAATAGGAGCATAAAAGAACTTGAAATGACCTTTTGTAATATCTATGCCCGCTTTTCTATTTTGCTCTTCTACTCTAATAAATCCTTGATTAACAGATACTTGCTCTAAAATTTCAAATAAATCATCGGGAGTATTTGGTATGATAATGTCAATATCAATCGAGAGTCGCTTTGGATTCTCCTGTTGTAATAACATCAATGCAGTTCCGCCCTTAAAAATAAAATTCAGGTTACTGCTCACAAGTCCTTCTAACAAAGTTAAGGCTCTTATAGTCTTCTCCACTAAAATTTTATCAGCCCCTTGATTTAATGCTGAAAACTTTTTAATCCATTCCAGAGAATGTGTTATCTCCTTGTCAATCATAAACTATTGGTCTTCTTCCTGTAAACTAATTTTTATAAAATTCTCTACTTTTTCTTTCCGTTTTCTTCGCCTTGCATACCGAAACATCTTGTCCTTATTAATTGGATATTTTTCAAAAGCCTCTTTGAAAATATAGTTTAATTCTGAGCCTTGGAAGGTTTCGTATAATTTTGGTTCACAAATCAAATCAACTAATATTTTTTCGATGGTTGTCGTTCTGATTCCATCAACCATTTGCGTTGGAGCTTCCGATGTCAAAGGAATAATGATGATTGCATCATTTTGATAAGCAATGTATCTATCCAATAATTCATCCGATGGAGTTAAATAAACGTTTGGATAGTTATCTCTTAATAGGTCAAAAACAGCATCCAATCCATCTCTTTCTATTTCAACCATTTGGGCAAATCGCCCAGGCTGGTGTAGGGTAAATTCATTAATAATGGATGTCCGCCAAACGCAACATTCGAGTAATGGTTTTTCTTCATAAATTAATCCATAAATACCCTTAATTTCATTTTCTAAGGGTGGTGTATAGTTTTTCCTATTTAATCCAATACTATACTTCCCCCGACCAGTTCTTTCCAATAACCCTTTTTTTACCAAGTTATTGAGCATAGATTCAGTCTTATCAATGCCTGTTTTTACTCGTAAATATTGCTCAATAGTATCTTTCCCCATTTCTTGATTTTGTCTAAAAATGGGGCGTAAATCACTAATATGTAAACTTTGTGTTTTCATTCATTGATAAAATTTACCTGTTTTATAATCAAAGATACTAAATTAATTATTGGCAACAAGTTAATTTTAGTGCCAATAATTAAGAAATACACTTTTAACACTTAGAATTACGAAAAAAGTTACATAAAATATCAGATTTTTAATTATTGGCAATAAACTTGATTAAGTGCCAATAATTAACATTTTGATTTATCACAGAATTTCATTAATTTAGAATGGATAAAATATTCAAAATGAGCTTAACTTTTACAGAAAGTCAATTAAAATACCTAAGTCAATTTGAAGGAGAAACTCAAATTAAAATGGAAAAAACGCTACGCATCGGCATAGTTGCCTCTCAATATCACAAAGGGGATGTAATAAAATTTGAACCAACTATCCAAGATTGGGAAGATTGGCTTGGAGGATTACCAGAAAGAGCCGCCGTCATTTTTCGTAAATATGGATTTGAAAAAGGAATACTTGCCTTCCCGTTTAGACGTTTTTATATGGAACTCAAGGACCTTGGTTTAGAAGAATATATGAAAAAGCATCTTTCTATTGAAGAGTTAGCAATTTGGAAAAACACTTAATTTATGTCGGAAACCATCATATACACTATTTTCTTTCTCGGAATTTTCATTTCAGGAGTCATTTTAGTAGCATATGTGCTCATTTTAATACCCGCTTTTTGAATTAAATCTACATAAGCCCAAGAACAATATTGAACGCACGGTCGGAATGGTGAATCAATTCGGTCTTCTTTTTTCGAGTTTGCAAAGCCATTTTCAAAGCACCGACGAGACCTTTTGCTTCCAGCGTTGATTGCAAAGCCCAGCCCACAATTTTCCGAGAAAAAGCATCCATGATTAACTATAGAGAATGACAGAATAATTTAGAAATTCATATTAAAATAATGCAAATTTGCATTATGAAAAGCAAGTTTCTATTAGTGAACCAGAGCGTTTGCTTCGCTTTATGAATTCTTTTCACGAGAATCATAGTAATGATTTTA
>JANXRS010000158.1 GCA_025356745.1 Arcicella sp. | reverse complement strand
GAAATTAGTATGATTGATTTTTTAGTTTCATCAATAAGTTCTATCTGAATTGATTCGTTTCCCTTCACTGCAAAATCAAGCACATATTTTGCTAAATCTGGATGTTGCATTAATTCAAAATCATTGGTTTTGGGGTCGGGCATGTACATATAAAAACCCGTCGGATTGACTGGAGGCAGGATATTCATTTTCTGCAAACCATTCCATAATTCAGGTGTTTTTTTACCGATTTCCCACAATAATCCCGACCTATAGTTTTCCATCATTACCACAATTGGTCCTTGGTCAATGGCTAAATATTGATTTGAATACCAATTTTTAGAAGCATTAAAAGCATCGCAAAAACCATATTTTCCAAACAGATTATTGCCTTTTTTTAAATAAAAATATCGCAATGCTTGATACGATTGATAAGGCGTATAGGGAAAAGATGACAAAGCTGCTGTTGGACTTATCGTCCCATTATCGTTCGTCGGTGAATGGGCATCATAAAAATTGTAGTCATCGCTGGCAGTTAAACCCCAATTTTCGGAAGAATATCCAAATTCTTTTGGAGCTTCTTTAACGCAATGGTTGTAATTTATAAGGGTTTGAGCTAAATTTTGTTTCCAATAATTTACTTTTTCATCTTGCATTAATCGTGGGTCCAAGCTCAAATAAGAGTAATGAGCGAAAAATAATGACCCACCATACGGAAAACCTAAGGGCAATTTATACCCTAAATACGTTTTTCCATTTTCATAAAAATCGCTTTTCTTCCAAGTATTTTCATAAACTTCTGATTTCACACCATGCGTTGGCGATGCCTGTGCAAGAACATGCGTAATCAAACATTCATTATAACCCCGAACTGGCATATTCATTTCCCAAGCAAAGTTGGGCGACCAATGC
The DNA here is from genome assembly GCA_025356745.1 of Arcicella sp. Taxonomy (GTDB): domain Bacteria; phylum Bacteroidota; class Bacteroidia; order Cytophagales; family Spirosomataceae; genus Arcicella. The sequence goes on along the minus strand of JANXRS010000158.1, from coordinate 9,326 downwards.
CAATATAAAAGATTGTCGCCTCTTGAAGCATACCAATCCCATTCAACGGTTTCCCATAAATTTGTAATTTGTTTTCTCAATAATTTCTCCTCAGTATTTACTCCATCAAAATAAGTTCGGGCACTCAAAAGCCCATTTACTAAATACGAAGTCTCAACCAAATCTCCTCCGTTGTCTTTCTCCCCAAATGGAACAACCTTCCCAGTTCGACCGTCCAACCAGTGCGACCAAGCACCGTGAAATCTATCGGCACGGGTCAAAAAACTGGTCATTTTTGTCAAATGTTTTACTGCATCTTTCCGAGAAATCCAACCTCTGTGAGAAGCTACTATTATACTCATTATTCCAAAACCTGTTCCGCCCGATGTAACAATATTTGGCGTTGCAGTTCGCTCGGCTGCCATACCCGAAATGGGGTGAGCAAATTCCCAAAAATAGTTAAAAGTTACTTTCTGAACCGTTTCAATATATTCGCCTTTTTCAGAAAGTGAAACATTATTTACCAATGGAAACTGATTTTTTTGCCCATTAATTTTGCTTAATGAGAGAATCACAAAAAAAAGGATTGAAGGATATTTAAACATATTCTTAATAACAATTGGATTAGAATTTTATCGAATATATAAAATATTTGAGAGGTTTACGAATAATGTTTTATAACTATTCAAATAAAATTTAATGCCTTTAAGAGGTTCACCGTTAAAATATTACAAAGATTTGGAAGGTCGCTCAGGAATTGTTTATGATGTGCTAATTCACGAAGAAAATATTTATTTAGGAATGAACCAAAGTGATCAAAAAATGAGGAAACATTTTGAATTACTTATTCAAAATACTTGTAGTGACCTCTGTGTTTATAGAAAAGTAATAAAAGGAAATTTAACCCGAATTTACAGGAATTCAGACGTGTACTTTTTCTGCAAAAGCTAATCTAAAATATTACCAAACTTTCTTATAAGAAAGTTTGGTAATATTTTAGATTAGACAGCCGTAGTATTAGAATTTTTGGAGTAGAGTATTTTATTTTTTAATCCTAATTGGTATGGCTTTGATATCATTCTAACTTCATTTGTGATTTTACTTATAATTCCTTCAACAAACGTTCCAAAGCAACTGAATCCTTAACCAAGACCTCACGAGCTTTTGAACCTTCAAAAACACCCACAATTCCTGCGGCTTCTAATTGATCAATCAAACGTCCTGCACGATTGTATCCCAACTTTAATCTTCGTTGTATCAACGACGTTGAACCTTGCTGGTGCGTTACAATTAAACGAGCTGCTTCGTCAAAAAACTGATCTCTATTTTTTGGGTCAAAGTCTGATTTATCATTTCCACCTTCCACATCTCCTTCAAATTCGGGTAACATATAGGCCGTATCATATCCCTGTTGATTCCCAATAAAATTACAAATATCATCCACTTCGGGCGTATCCACAAAAGCACATTGTAAGCGAATAATCTCAGAGCCAGTAGAAAGTAACATATCTCCCATACCTACCAATTGGTCGGCTCCACCCGTATCTAAAATCGTTCGAGAGTCAATTTTTGAAGTAACTTTAAACGATAAACGGGCGGGGAAGTTGGCTTTGATTGTACCCGTAATTACGTTCACCGACGGACGTTGAGTTGCCACCACTAAATGGATACCGATGGCACGAGCCAATTGCGCCAAACGAGCAATGGGCTGTTCAACTTCCTTGCCTGCGGTCATCATTAAATCCGCTAATTCGTCAATCACTAAAACAATGTAAGGCATATAATAATGCCCTTTATCTGGATTTAATCTACGATTTACAAATTTTACGTTATATTCTTTCAAGTTTCTGCAACCCGCATCTTTCAAAAGATTATAGCGATTATCCATTTCAATACAAAGAGAATTGAGCGTATTCACCACTTTTTTTGTATCGGTAATTATAGCTTCCGCAGAGTTTGGCAACATCGCTAAAAAGTGTCTTTCTATTTTATTGAAAAGCGTTAATTCAACTTTCTTAGGGTCAACTAAAACGAATTTTAACTGAGATGGATGTTTTTTGTATAATAACGAAGTTAAAATCATGTTTAAACCAACGGATTTTCCTTGTCCTGTTGCTCCAGCCATCAGAAGGTGAGGCATTTTGGCAAGGTCAGTCATAAAGATTTCATTACTAATTGTTTTACCCAAAACAATCGGTAAATCTGCGGTTGATTTCTGAAATTTTTCTGAACCAATCATCATTCTAACTGGTACCATTTCACGATTTTTATTTGGTACTTCAATACCAATTGTACCTTTCCCTGGAATTGGAGCAATTATACGAATTCCCAAAGCCGCAAGCGATAGAGCAATATCATCTTCTAAATTCTTAATTTTCGATATTCTTACACCAGCATCTGGAATGATTTCATAAAGGGTAACCGTTGGTCCAATCGTGGCTTTTATAGAAGCAATTCCGATACCATAATTCCCTAAAGTTTCTACAATTCTATCCGAATTTGCCTTTAATTCTTCCTGCGAAACGTTTGGTTTTCCCGAATCATACTCTTTCATCAAATCTAAGGTAGGGAACTTGTAATGCGGCAAATCAAGCATAGGGTCGTATAAACCAAATTTTTTCAATAATTCTTCATTAACTGCATCGCTCTCACTCAATACAACTGGCTCTTCTTCCTCTTCTATATGTTCTGGTATATCCTCAACATTTTCAATAACAAGCGAAATTTTACTTTTTTCAACTTTTTTATTAATCGGTGTGCTAGTTATAGGTGGAAGGTAAGGTCTAAAAATTTCCTCATCGTAATTATCAGTATGGTCAATTGTCAAATCTTCTAATTCTTCCTCATTAATTACTGGTAAATCTTCTCTAACTCGTTGAACATTTTTACTTTTTGAAATATCATTTTTCACAACGACAACCTCTTCTTTTTCTTCTTCCTCTTCTTCATAAGTTCTTGATTGATTGGAGTTTAATTGGTCCGTCAGCTTATCCATTGTATCAATTCCATAATAATAAACGAAGAAAACAATTAATACGAATAGGATAACTAAAATGGATGCCCAACCAATCAGACCGTACAAAGTTTGGTTAATAAAATAGCCAATTCCTCCGCAAACATTGCTCAACGTTGCCTCAGCATCAAGCATAAACACGAAGAAACCAAAGAAACAACTAAACCAAAATAGATAAAATAGTGATTGCCAAGTAAGGTTTTCAAGAGCAATGAGTTCTCTTTTAAAAGACAGTTTATAACCTGCTACAAAAAGAACTGGAATCAATAAAAATGCAGCCCAACCGAAAAGTTCAAAAATAAGAAAATGTGCCAATTTAGCTCCATAAAGTCCAAAAGGATTAGCTGTTTTTTTTACTTTAGAAACAGTATTTGTCAATTCACTTTGGTCAGCTTCACCCGTGAAAAGGTGCGAAAAAAAGGAAAACATTAAGAAGATAGATACCAAAATAAATAAACTTCCAATAACAAATCTGAATTGGTCACTCTGAGAAAAATGATTAATATTAAAATCAAACGAAAATTGTTTGTCTAATTTTCGTTCTTTTGGTCGATCAGGATTTTTAGCGATATTTTTAGCCATGATAAGGATTATTCACAAAGTAAGATAAATAAGCAACTTGTTATTTATCAAAGTTCGTAAATTTGAAGGTGTTTTGCGACAAAATTACGAAAAACTATTTGTTCATAAAGGATAGAACATAGATAAATCCGTAATGGAATTGGGATTGTATATAGATTCAATAGATTTATCTGTACACAATTTATTAAATTCGTACTCCATAAAATTATTTTTTCAAAATTACTTTCTCTGTCTTTTTTAAGTTTCCATCAACGGATATTTTCAAAAAGTAAATGCCGTCATTTTGAGAGGATAAATCGAAGCTAATTTCTTGACTAATTGAACTATTTTTTTGATATAAAACTCGTCGTCCTGAAATATCGAAAAGCTCATAATTGCCGATAATAGGATTTTTAACATTTAAATATCGGCTTGTTGGATTAGGATAAATGATAAAACTAGTGGGTTCTTCGGTGGCAGTAATCGTAAATTTTGAAGTATTTTTTAACCATTTCAAGCCGCCCGTATTTGTGCCAAGCATTAGGTCGGGAATTTGGTCGTTATTGAGGTCGGTAACTGCTATGTTCAATCCACCACCCATTTGAATTGACGCATTTTTGCCATTAAATTCATCAAAAATAGTAGTACTATCTGCCACAAATTTTTTAAGATTTTGTTCTGTAATATTTTTATAAACCGTAACATACCCATTTCGATTTCCTGTAATTAATTCTTCTTTGCCATCGCCATTCAAATCCGCCGTTATGAGTGAAATATTTCCGATGGTATAATCTGAAGTAATTCCTCCAAGTTCCTCATTTTCAAGGGTATATATTGGCAATTTAGCCGTTCCTGTATTCTTGTAATACTCTAATCTTCCGCTCCCTTTTCCAATCAAAAGGTCTTTTAATCCATCTTTATTTAGGTCAAAAAATAGCGGGAAGTCCCCGTTAGATAGGTACTGAATTGGCGGTAAAATTACACCTTCCGACAACTTCAAATCAAAGGCTTTACCCTTCGTTGCGTGATTAGGGAAGTAGCGAATTGTTTCTCCCGTAAATGAATTTGAAATAAATCCTAAATCATCAATTCCATCTGCATTCATATCGGTAATAAAAGGCTTGATATCGAATAATTGTTGGTTTTTGGAAATTTCTAAAAAGTCAGAATTTGTTAATTCAAACGTATTATTTCCCTTATTTTCAAATAGATAAATACTTGCCCGATAACCTGTAGCAGCCCTATTACCTGCATTTCCGACTAATAAATCTTGATCACCATCACCGTCAATATCCGCAAAAACTGGAGCGGAATTTTCCCCTAAATCAACCATTGTATTTTGTAAAATATTCTTTTGTACAAAACTAAAATCAGGCTTATCATCTTTGCCTTTATTCGTGTAAAACCAAGCTGAATTCTGGTAATCTACGGTTTGCAAAGCATTGTCAGGACCATTGGGCGAAGCAACCAAATCTTTGATACCATCGAAGTCTAAATCTTCGTAATAAATGGCGGGAAATACGGGAAAATTTACGGGGTAAATATCGGGATAATTATAATTTCCACTATTGAATTTTGCTTGATTTACCGTACCTACATTTATTAAAGAAGCTACCCGATTTTGTGTAACGTGACCGTATAAAACATCTTTCAACCCATCTGCATTTAAGTCTAAAAGGAATAATGAATTTCCCGAGTGCATAACCTTAGCACTACTTTTACTTGGAAATGGATTATCTAGAGGTTGTGGGTTTTCTCCGCAAGGTTGATTGAAGATCATATCATCATAGTGTTCCTTAAAAACACCTCCCCAACAATCTCCCACTCTTTTAAATTCTAAAACATTAGCATTTTTATAATTTTCTATGCTAAAATTTTTATGAAATGCAACAAAATTACCCGATGGGTCAAAAGCCACAATATCATCATCTCCATCATTATCAATATCTGTGATGGCAGGAATGTCGGTTGAACTCAAATACAAGTTCAATTTACCCGAATATCCAGTACTATAGATTGGGTCGGCAATTAATTTAAACGATAAATTTGTGGTACTTATATTTTGATAAACCTTTATTCCGCTGGGCGTGTAAGTGAAAATATCTTTTTTGCCGTCACGATTATAATCTCTTAATAAAATCCAATTTAAAATTTTAGGAAAAGCATTCTCATATTGAGGGGAATATTGCCAAAAATATTTGCCTAAATCATCTTTTTTAGCCAAAAATGTATAAAGTTTATTGGCAGTTCTATCAAAAACTACAAGGTCATCAATACCATCATTGTCTAATCTACAAGTCGAAAATTGTGGAGCATTTAATCCTCCTGCAAAAGCGTTGGGAAGGGTCTGACCGTTTTGAATAACTTTTAGCGAATTATCGAATTTGAAAGTAAAATCTTGGGCATAACTATTTTGAGAACTCCCAAGCAAAAAAGATAGGGCTAAAAAAGGAAATAATTTGTGAGTAAATATTTTCTGCATTGGAATAGATTAGATTTTATGTATTCAATAAACTAATTTCGCATTTGTAGTCAGAAAAGTAAAACGTTTTTAGACTCGAATCAACTAAATTAACGGTCTGAAATCGTCTGACCTTAAAACGAAACGTCAAAACCATAACGAAAAAAAACATGATTTCGCTTACTGATTTATACCAAAAATACAGAGAATGTTCGGGGGTTTCAACCGATACTCGCAAAATACATTCCGATTCGATGTTTTTTGCCTTGAAAGGACCCAATTTTAATGCTAATCTTCTTGCAGAACAAGCACTTGAAAAAGGAGCAAAATATGCAGTCGTGGATGATATTGCAGTGGTAACGAATGAAAATATTTTATTGGTTGAGGATGGTTTACAAGCATTACAAAACTTGGCAAATTTTCATGCTCAACAATTGAATATTCCACTCATTGCCTTGACGGGTTCAAACGGAAAGACAACGACTAAAGAACTGATTAATAGCATATTATCGACAAAATTTAAAACTTACGCAACCATTGGAAACCTCAATAATCACATTGGAGTTCCTCTAACAATTCTAGCCATTGATGAAACAATTCAAATTGCTATCATTGAAATGGGGGCAAATAAACAGGGCGATATTAAAGAGTTAGTGGAGATTTGTGAACCTACGCACGGCTTTATTACTAACATCGGAAAGGCTCATTTAGAAGGTTTTGGAGGCATGGAAGGTGTGAGAAAGGGAAAAGGAGAATTGTTTGATTGGTTGGCAGAAAATAACCAAACGATTTTTGTCAATGTCGCTGCTTCTGCTACGTATGATATGGCAATGGAACGGCAAGGTTTTAAAGAAATTATTACTTACACAACTGATACAAACCGCAGATTTCAGACGGTAATTACGCTATTGGAAGACAGTCCTTTCGTGATATTTACTGATCCTGAAGGAGGATATTACAAATCAAATCTTACGGGAGTATATAATTTTCAAAACATTGCTGCTGCCGTCAGAATTGGGCAATATTTTGGCGTTGAAACAAAAATAGCTTGTCAAGCTGCTGCTGATTATAAACCTAATAATAATCGTTCACAATTTATTGAAAAAGGTTCAAATAATGTGCTGATGGATGCTTACAATGCAAATCCATCCTCAATGTCTGCGGCGATTACCTATTTCAATGAATTAAAAGCGGATAAAAAAATGGTTATTTTAGGAGATATGTTTGAATTAGGAGAAGAAACTATCGAAGAACATGAAGCCCTCGGAAAATTACTAGCAACGTGCAATTTTGATAAAATTCTTTTAATAGGTTTATTAATGGAAAGTGCTTTAAAAGAACTTCCAATGATGAAGGCATTATATTTCCCAGATAAATTTGGTTTGCATACATGGTTACAAGATTATCCGCAGAATAATACGCACATACTTGTGAAAGGTTCAAGAGGAATGGGTTTAGAAAGTGTTTTACCCTTTTTAGGATAAAAACGACCGCTTACTAATTCTTTCAACCGCTTACTCACTAAAAAATTACAAAATCCTGTTCCATTGATTACATTTGGTTTATTTAACGCTGAAATGTATTAATATTTTAATTTGTAATTTTAAAAACTCATTAAAAACATGGATAATTTATCATCTCAAAATTCACCACAAAGGTCTAGTAGCAACAATGCACTCAAAGCAGGTTTAGTCGTGATGACTTTATTAGCAGCTATATTTGGATATATGCTTTTTCAATCGAAAGAAACAGTAACTAATCAACAAGAAGTTATCAGCACTAAGGTGATGGAACTAGCACAAACTCGCACAAAATTGGATTCAATAACTGTTCAATTAGATGCACAAATTGCTGAGGTACAAAAACTTGGAGGTGATGTTACGGAACTTCAAAAAGCTAAAGTAGAATTGGAACAAGATAAAAAAGATTTACAGAAAAAATCAGCTTCCGAACTAACGAGCGTTAAGGCTAAATACGAAACTAAAATCAGAAATTACGAATCTTTATTAACAGCTAAGGAAGGTGAATTAGTGAAACTTCGGGAAGAAAATACTGCTTTAGCAAGTACTAATACTTCTCTTACTGATGAGAATTCCAATTTGAAAACTCAAACGCAAGGATTGTCAAAAAACGTTGAGGAAATAAAAGCTCAAAATGAAGAAGCCGCCGCCAAAAATAAAGTTTTAACTGAAAAAGTAACTAAAGCTGCTGCTCTCCGTACAGAATACGTAAAGGTTTTGGGAATTAACGCAAAAGGAAAAGAATCAGAGGATAAGAAATACAAGGCGAAAAGGTTGGCGAAAATTAAAGTAGTTTTTCAGTTGGCTAAAAACGATTTGACGGAGCATGAACCTAAAACTGTATTTATCAGAGTGCTTGATCCAGATGGTTCGACAATATTTGATGCTGCTACTGGTTCTGGGAATTTTACGTATAATGGACAAGAACTAGCTTATACGACTCGTGGAGATGTAAATTATGACAACGAAAATTTATACGTTGAAATGGTTTATAGTCGTGGAGGAACAGTCTACCGTGAAGGAAAATACGTTGTTGAATTATACGCTGAAGGTTTCAAAATTGGAACGGGAGGTTTTGAAGTGAAGTAGATTAGAGGTGATTTGGTTAAGAATATTTATAATCATAAAAAAATAATCTTTTCCCAATGGTATAATTTGATGTAGCTAAAAAAGGAGTTTGATTCTTGTAATCAAACTCCTTTTTTAATTATATTACATTTTACTTCATCTCCATAAGTTTTAAATGATAGATAAAATTTCTAGTAATTTGATAATAAAAGATAAAATAACCATTTTTATTGAATTTCATGGTAAAAGTAAAAATTAATGTCTCTCATTTTCAAAATCAAAGATAAAGGTATTAATTTTGTATTATTCTAAGAAAATGATTCGAGTTTAATTGCTCAAAAACTAATAAGAAATGTCAACTGCAACACAACAGTACGTTCCGTACAAAGTAAAAGACATCGCTCTTGCCGAGTGGGGTCGCAAAGAAATGCGTTTAGCAGAAGCTGAAATGCCAGGTTTAATGGCACTTCGTGCTGAATTTGGTGAATCTCAGCCTTTGAAAGGGGCAAGAATCGCAGGATGTCTTCACATGACAATCCAGACGGCCGTTTTGATTGAAACATTGACGGCTTTAGGTGCTGAGGTTACTTGGTCATCATGTAATATTTTCTCAACGCAAGATCATGCTGCTGCTGCAATTGCCGCTACTGGTGTGGCAGTATATGCTTGGAAAGGCATGAACGAAGAAGAATTCAACTGGTGCATTGAGCAAACTTTGTTCTTT
>JANXRS010000113.1 GCA_025356745.1 Arcicella sp. | reverse complement strand
AAAAAATACTCACTAAATTGACATATAACTGAATTTGACTTCACGATAACTTGAATTTTGTTTAGTAACAAACAAGTTACAGAAGTCTAACCATTTTTAAAACCATTTTTTTGCCTGTATGTCCAGTAGTAAAAGATTTTTGCTCTACACAATGGGATGTTAATTTAAACAAACTAGTTTATTCAGATAATTTATACCGATTATTAGGTTGTGAACCGCAATCTTTTGAGCCTACTGTTGAAAATTATTTAAAATTTGTTTATCCAGATGATAGGCATATTGTTGAAAATGTTTCGATAAATATTATTAATAAAAAGGAAGAGACTCTTCTTTTTTATAGGATAATCAGAACCGATGGGGCAGTTCGCTATTTTAAATCCATTGGTAAGATGATTAGCAATAGTGAAAATCATAAGACTTATATTGGGATGACTAATGATGTTACTGAAAGCTATTTAGGTAATATCGAACTAGAAAAAAGGAATATTGAATTAGAGAAATCAAATGCAGAATTACTTATTACGACTGAATCCATCAATCATGCTGAAGAAATTGGAGAATTTAGCACTTGGCGTTGGGATTTTGAAACCAATACCCTCAAATATTCCGATAATCAATACAGATTGTTAGGTTGTGAACCCCAATCTTTTGAGGCAACCATTAAAAATTACCTTGAATTTGTTCATCCAGAAGACCGTCACATTGTTACAGAAGGAGGAAAAAATATGTTAAATAATATTGGTATTCCTTCCACTTTTTTTAGAATTATTCGGAAAGATCGACAAGTTCGTTATATTAAGTCTATTGCCAAGTCTTTAATTGACGTAAATGGGAAAAGCACGCTCATTGGAATTAACGCTGACATTACTGATCAATATCTAAATAGTTTAACTTTAGAAAATAAAAATCAAGAATTAATGCAATCCAATACTGAATTGGCATCATTTAACCATATTGCCAGTCACGATTTGCAAGAACCGTTGCGTAAAATACAACTCTTTATTTCTCGAATTGAAGAAAATGAACAGAAAACAATGTCTGAAATTGGAAAGGAATATTTTTCTAGAATTCATTTATCCGCTCAAAGAATGAGAGTTTTGATTGATGATTTACTATTGTTTTCACGCACAAACAAAGCAGAAAAAGTATTTGAGAAAGTGGATTTAACGCTATTGTTGAAAAATGCAAAGCGAGAATTAATGGAAACAATTAATGAAAAAAAAGCAGTAATAATATTCTCCCAACTACCCGTTTTGAGTGTAATTCCCTTTCAAATTCAACAATTGTTTATTAATTTAATTAGTAATTCGTTAAAGTATAGTAATACGGAAATACCTCCAATTATTGAAATTAGTTGCGAAAAAATAACGGAAAAGAAAAATAAAATTTTACGATTATTACAAATGGAGGGTAATAAAATATTACAAATAAATAGTGATAATATTTATTATAAATTTGTCTTTAGAGACAATGGGATTGGATTTGACCAAAAAAATGTTGAAAATATTTTTATACTTTTTCAACGCCTTCACCATAAAACTGAATATTCAGGGACGGGTATTGGGCTTGCTATCTGCAAAAAAATTGTGGAGAATCACGCTGGTTTTATCACGGCAGAAGGCAGACCTGATAAGGGTGCTACGTTTACTTTTTTCCTTCCTGAGTAAACTTTTTTTTTTATGTTATTCGATTTTAATAGTGTCAACGCTAGTAAATACCTTCCTTATGGGGGCTAATTACTAGCGTTTTTGTTGGTATTAAACTAACTTAAATAACTCAAAATAATGTGTGAATGATATAAGTATTACATAAAGTTATGTAATACTTATGTTTAGGAAGGTTCGGAACTTTGTGAAATAAATTAATCTCGAACAAAACCAATAAAATCATGAGAAATAGCAGAAAACTAACATCAGTAATGCTTTTGATAGCTTTATTTTGCGTTACCACTTTCGGAATATCTTCGTGCGATAATAAGCCTAAAGCAGAGGATACTAAAGAAGTAGCTGAAGACCAGAATGAGGCAAAAACGGATGGAATGAAGAATGAGGCAGATGCACAATTCTTAGTGAATGTGGCAGAAATCAATCAAGAAGAAATTAGTCTAGGAAAATTGGCTCAGCAAAAAGGCTCTATGACGGATGTAAAGGAATTAGGAAAAATGATGGTTGATGCTCATACTAAAGCTATGACAGATTTATCTGCCCTTGCGATGAGTAAATCAATTAGTCTTCCAGAATCAAAAACTGATGACGTGAATGAGGCTTATAAAGAGATGAACCAGAAATCGGGCAGAGAATTTGACAAAGAATATTGTGATAAAATGGTTGATGGACACAAAGATGCTATTAGCAAATTTCAAAAAGCCTCAAACGATGCTGTTGACCCAGATATTAAAGCAATGGCTGCTGGTATGCTTCCATCGTTGAACAAACATTTAGGAATGGCAGAAATGTGTAAGAAAAAGATTGAAGCAATGAATTAATGATGGTGATTTAATTATATGAATATTGAATGTATAATCTGTAGTAAATTACTGATTATTAGTAATTTAGCTTTAGTTATACCATAATTTGTTAAATACGATAAAGACTGATTTTTGGTATAAACCATGCTCTAAATATTAAATTAGTAATTAACAATTAAATCCTAATAAACGATGAACTCAATTTCAGATTATTTTAAATCAAACTCAGACGTAGCAACTGGATTACGTGAATTATTCGTAGATGAATTAAAGGATATTTACTGGGCTGAAAAAGCACTTACTCAGGCTATTCCAAAGATGATTGAGAATGCAACTTCTGAGGATTTAAAAAATGCTTTAAAGATGCACTTAGCGGAAACTGAAAATCAAGTTATTAGACTTGAAAGTGTTTTTGATTTAATTGATGAAGAACCAGAAACAAAGAAATGTGAGGCAACGGCAGGTCTAATTAAAGAAGCCGAAGAGATTATGGAAAATACTGAAAAGGGTGTTGTTAGAGATGCTGGTATTATTTCAGCGGCTCAAAAAGTGGAACATTACGAAATTGCTACGTATGGCACTCTCCGCACATTTGCAAAAACATTAGGCGAGGACGAAGCAATGGCATTATTGCAAGAAACATTGGATGAAGAAAAAAGTGCTGACTCAAAATTGACTCAAATTGCTGAGTCACATATTAATTCTGAAGCAGCACAATTGGCATAGTTTTTAGGCAGCGGTAGTAAAAATGAATTTATTACTTTTACTATCTTTGCTTATCATTTTATATGACCATAACAATACTTAATTAAAAAACTAATAATTATGAAATCAAATAAATTATTAATAGGCATATTAGCGGGTTTTGCTGGTGGTTTATTAGCGGGTATTTTATTTGCCCCCGAAAAAGGTATAGATATGAGGCAAACTATTTTGGATAAAAAAGATGAGTATGCTGGAATGGTAAAAGAAAAATTCAATGAAATTGTTGATATAGTCTCGGAAAAATATTCAAATACCGTGAATAGGGCGGAGGAAGGTATTGCCGAAGGAAAGTCAAAATATGAAGGAATGATAACGGATGGTAAAGATAAATATAATGAAGCAAAAAGCGGTGTTGAAAACGCAATTGCTTGAAATTTATGATTGTGGGAAGATAGTTATATTTACCGCACTTTGAATATAACTACCTCATAATCGGTTTTAAGACTGGTTTATATTTGAAGAAAATAGTTATTTAAAAAACTGTGCCAGTATAAATGGCGTATATATAATACCGTTACATTTAATTAGTATATAAAATAAAAGCTATGAGCAATACAACAAATCTGAAAGAACGTGAAGGCGTGAAAAAGTTAAAGGAATTAGTTGATGAAATTTCAGTTTGTCTTTTCTGTACTAATTTGAAAATTGATGATGGAGCCACGTGCCGACCAATGACTGCAAATGAAGTGGATGATGAAGGAAATTTATGGTTTTTTAGTGGCATTGATAGTGATAAAAACAAAGAAATTGAAGACGATAAGCACGTTCAATTATTTTTTTCTCATCCTGGGAAAAATAGTTACTTAGTAGTGAATGGTGAGGCGGAGATTACAACAAACCAAAGTAAAATTGAGGAACTGTGGTCACCAATTGTTAAAATTTGGTTTAAAGAGGGTAAGCATGACCCTAATATTTCTATCCTGAAAGTTATACCTAAAAATGCTTATTATTGGGATGTGGAGGGGAGTAAAATGATTAATTTTTTCAAAATGGTAGCATCAGTTGCCACAGGAATATCTTTTATAAGTGGAACGGAAGGTACAATTCGTGTATAATGAAAATTTACGAAAGCTTATCTTTTAATTCTACTATATTCTATGCTTAACTTCCTTTAAACCGTAGCACGGTTAAGGCTTGATTCTTCATGAATGGTCTTTCATTTTAACCGTGTCACGGATTTCCGTATAAATCACGGTTGAACCTATTTATTTTACCTTCAATAAATCCAAATTGATTCTTCTCTCGTATTTGCTGTGTAGTTAACTATTGGAAGGTTTTGGAATTATAGATATTTAAGGTAACAATTTTGAAATTATTGAACAATTAGAAATTTAAAGAAATAGCATAACATCTTCACGAAAAATCTGAAGGTAAAATGTTTGTGCCAATGTGTATAATCCTTTAACATTTATATAAAATTACAATTAATCATTTAAACTAATTTAGTAATGGAGAAATTACAAAATGACTTGTCAGTAGTGGAACGCACCGCTGACGTATTGCAGTCTTCGGCTACTCGTCGAAAATTTTTAAGAAATGCAGGTTTGACTACTGCTGCGGGTGTTGTAATCCTTGCTGTTGGATGTAAAAAAGATGAGCCAACAACACCAGCCGCTGGAACGGTAAATTTAGGTTCGGGGGATGGTGGTATTTTAAATTATGCGTATGCTCTTGAACAATTAGAAGCGGCTTTCTATATACAGGCCGTTTCAACACCATATATGGGAATGTCTGCTGCTGAGTTGTCAACGTTAACTGATATTAGAGATCATGAAATTATTCATAGAGATTTCTTTAAGGCAGCTTTGGGTGCGAATGCAATACAGGGTTTAGAGGTTGATTTTTCAAAAATTGATTTTACCAGTCGTGCTAGTGTTTTAGGAACGGCTAAAGTATTTGAAGATACAGGTGTAGCAGCATATAATGGTGCGGGTAAACTTATCAAAGATCCTGGATATTTGCTTTTAGCGGGTAAAATAGTTTCGGTAGAGGCTCGTCATGCTTCAATAATTCGTGATTTGTTGCAACCATTATCTACTTCTTTTGCGGGTGATGACATTATTGACAACAATGGTTTAGACGGTGCAAAAATGCCATCTGAAATTCTTGCGGCAGTGCAACCTTTTGTGAAAACGCCATTAAGTGGTGCTAATCTTCCAATCGCTTAAACAGAAAGTTTAACGATAACTAGGAAGTTAATACTAATTCTTTAAAACAATAAAACAGAAAATCATGAATATCTTCAATATATTAACAGAAATAGAAAAAGTAGATGGTGAAGTTTTTGAAAGACTCGACCATATTTCTCGCCGAGGAATGTTTAATTCATTCAGTAAAAAAGCAGCAGCAGTAGCCGTGCCAGTAATGGTAGCAGGTATGCTTAACAAGGCTTACGCAACCACTTCTGGTGCAATTGATGTATTAAACTTTGCTTTGACACTTGAATATCTCGAAAACGAGTTTTACAAAAAAGGGGTAGCAACTGTTAACTTAATTCCACCAACTGATCAAGCCATTTTTGCTCAAATTAGTAAGCACGAAACGCAACACGTTAATTTCTTATTAGCAGCGTTGGGATCGAAAGCCGTTGCAAAACCAAATTTTGATTTTACTGCTAAAGGTGCGTTTGCTGATGTTTTTAGTAATTATAAAACGTTTGCAATTGTTTCTCATGCTTTGGAAGATACAGGAGTTCGTGCTTATAAAGGTCAGGCAGGTAATTTAATGGCTGCTGAAGATAAACCTCTTCTTCAATATGCTCTTCAAATTCACTCAATCGAAGCACGTCATGCAGCCATAGTGGGTCGTTTGTTGAATGTTCGTGGATTTGTTCCAGGTGCAAAAGGATGGACAACATTAGCACAAGGAAATCCAGCGGCAGTATATGCAGGAGATGATAACTTGATGCAAGGTGGGGTAAACTTGAAAGGATTAGCCGGGAAAAGTGATGCTGCTATTAGTGAAGCTTTTGATGAGCCTTTAACAAAAGAAGCTGTCTTAGCTATCGCTGGACCCTTCATTGCTTAAGTTAATTATTTTATAGTCAATATTTTAAAGGGTGTTATAAAGATTGTCCAAATATTTTGGTAATCTTTGTAACACCCTTTTTTAGTTAATTGATATTATTAAACTTAAAAACCATCTCTATGAAAACTATTCTTTTCCCAACTGATTTTAGTGATAATGCCGTTCATGCTTCTGAGTATACGGGATTATTAGCGAAAAAACTTAATGCTAACGTGGTGCTGTTAAATATTTTTTCAATGCCTGTTTTCACGGAATATCAAGTGCCTTATGATATTCAAGATTTCACTATAGAAATGAAATCAGCCTCTGAAAAAAGATTACAGCACTTTACTGAAAAATTCATTGAGAACACAAATTTGCCTCAAGAACGGATTTCTCAGAAGGTGGAATATGGATTTGTAGCAGATGTGATTGTAGAAACAGCTAAAGCCTTAAATGCTGATATGATTGTAATGGGAACAAAAGGGGCTTCTAATATTATGGAAAGATGGATTGGCACAACTGCGCAAATAGTGATGAAAAATGCTGAATGTCCTGTGTGGATTATTCCCCAAAATGCTACTATTACTTATCCGCAAAAATTTCTGTATGCTGCTGATTTACAAGAAGATGAAATTACAGCAACGCAAAAAGTGATGGAATTTGCCACGCCTCTGCAAGCATTATGCAAAGTGATTCACATCGATGATTATTTTGAAGTAAATGTTAATGAAGAAGTTAAAGAAAAAATTAGTGAATTAAAAGAAGAGTTTAAAGATGATGATAATGTTTTTGTAAGAAATATTAGGCGAGATGATATAATTGAGGGTTTAGAAACTTATATAAAATCTTATAAACCAGATGTTTTAGCATTAGCGGTTCATGAAAAATCTCTGTTAAGCAAAATTTTTGAGCAAAGCGTTACCAACCATTTTGTTTTTAAAGCTAATTTACCCATGTTGATTTTCAGGAAATAATAAAAGTGATTACAAGGTTTACTGAGTACGGCATAATCATAATAACGACAATTTTAGTATTTCACAAAGTTATATACCATACTTAATGATACTTTACGGGCGGTGTTTTTGTATGAAACATGGCATAAAGGCGTGTTTAAAAAAACTTGTGCGATATCCGCTCAATGTGGGAATAATGTAATATTTTTTTAATATTATGTAACACATAGTATTACCATATTAAAGACCTTTGTCAGGTAATTATTTAATGAAAAGTCCATGAAAAATTCAGTTGAATTACCATCAGATTGGAATGAAATAAAGGAAAAATTAAGACGACAATTTAGTACGCTGACCGAGGAGGATTTGTGGATGGAAGATGGAAATCAGGATGAATTGTTGGGAAAATTAGAAGCAAAATTAGGAATGCCAAAGAAAGAAATTTACGATATGATTTCTCAAATAGAGAAACGAAATTAAAGTTTTAATATGACCTAATACGCTGAAATAAGTTACCTCTAAATATATCTTGTTTTAAGCAACATAAAATTTAAGAGAACACATCAACCATGAAAAAGCTATTTTTAATAACGACAATTATTGCCGTTATAGCGAGTAAAAG
The DNA here is from genome assembly GCA_025356745.1 of Arcicella sp. GTDB lineage: Bacteria > Bacteroidota > Bacteroidia > Cytophagales > Spirosomataceae > Arcicella. The sequence goes on along the minus strand of JANXRS010000113.1, from coordinate 12,236 downwards.
TTTTGCCCAACAGACAAGAGATGCATTTAGTTTTTGGAAAATTTGGATTAGCAGCAGGAGCATTTTTTCATTACCGCTTGGAATTTTTTTTGGTATTCAACCTGAAATACCCTATTCTGAAAAAGGATTTAAAGCGTCAGGATCTTTTCTGGGAAGTAATTATAATGCAACTCGCACAACTTCTTACCTTGATGTTCAACAACGCCTCGATATAAGAAGGTTTGGTACTAGGCAACAATAGGCTTTAGATTTTTATAATCCCGATTTGGGATAACGATATTTTAATAGTGGTTAGGTGTTGATAAGAATCCGCCATTTTTGTGGCGGATTTTCTTTCTTCTATTAGTGGTAAGGTAATAAATAGTATAGTTAAGTAGATTTTTTATAAAAATCTATCATTTTTAATGACATTTTTAAAATATTTTTTCTAAACAATATATAAAAATAATATATAAAATCATGGGAAATTTACTTTATATTATCGCAGTAATCTTGATTATTTTCTGGGTAATCGGTTTTATCGGTTACAGTGCAGGCGGAATAATTCATATTCTTTTAGTGATAGCTTTAATTGCTGTTGTTTTAAGAATAATTCAAGGACGAAGACCTTTATAAATTAAGGAGTTTTAATAAAAGCATTGTCTAATTCATTAGACAATGCTTTTGTTTTATATTTAAGCTTGATAAGCTACTAAATTTGCAGACTTTGAAAAATAATATTTAATAGATAATCAACATGGACAAGGATGTAAAAAAGTTGTTGCAATCTGAAGCTGAACAAGTGAAAAAATTGCAGTCAATAGTTGAAATTGCAATTGAAGATGAAAAACTAATTATTGAAAATCTGTTGAATCCTCCGAAAGATTTTTTAACTCGTGGGCAAAAAATTTCTGATAAAATAGCCCGTTTTGGGGGAAGTTGGACTTTTATTATTTCGTTTTTTATTGTATTAATTTTGTGGATTATTTATAATACTAATGTATCCACTCAGGCTGAATTTGACCCTTATCCTTTTATTTTAATGAACTTAATTTTGTCATGTATTGCAGCATTACAAGCCCCAATCATCATGATAAGTCAAAATAGACAAGAAGAAAAAGACCGAAAAAGAAGTGAAAACGACTATTTGATAAATTTAAAAGCAGAGCTTGAAGTGAGAAGTTTACACCAAAAGATTGATTTATTGCTAGAAGACCAAATTAAAACCTTATTTGATAGCCAAGCCAAGCAATTGGAGATTTTAAAATCAATTCAACAGAAATTAACTACAACAAAATAACGTTATTTTGCATTTGCACTCACACGCCAAATTGTATTACAAACATCGTCTGTAACCAACAATGAACCATCGGGCATTTCTGTTACTCCCACTGGTCTGCCATGTACTTTTTTATCACTAGTAATAATAAATCCAGTTAGAAAGTCTTCGGGTTTTCCTGCGGGTTTACCATCCTCAAAAGGAACAAAAACTACTCGGTAACCTGATAATAATGTACGATTCCATGAACCATGTTGAGCAATAAAAACTCCGTTTTGGTATTTTTTCGGAAAAGATTTCTTTGTACAAAAAGCTAATCCCAAGGATGCTGTATGCGAACCCAAGGAAACTTCTGGCATGATGGTTTTAGCTACTAAATCGGGTCTTTTCTCTGTTACTCTTGGGTCTTCGTGTTGTCCAAAATAAGAATAAGGCCATCCATAAAAACCTCCTTCTTTTACACTGGTAAGGTAATCAGGTACTAAATTATCTCCTAATTCATCCCGTTCATTTACAGCTGTCCACAGGGTCTTTGTACCTGGAGCAAAACCCATCCCTACAGGATTACGTAATCCACTAGCATATATTCGTTTGTCCGAACCATCTAAATTTATCTCAATAATTTGAGCCCTACCTTCTTCTTCTGCAATGCCGTCTTCTGCTATATTTGATTTTGAGCCAACCGATATATAAATTTTGGTGTTATCAGCATTTGCCACAAGATTACGAGTCCAATGGCGGGGATGTTTTCCCGAAGATAATTCTACAATTCGTTCCCCTTTATCAATAATTTCAGTTTGTCCAGATTTATATTTGAAACGTAAAACAGCATCCGTATTGGCTACATACAAATAATCACCAATTACCAACATTCCGAAAGGTTGATTAAGTTCGTTCCGTTTTGTCATAAAAACCGTTCTCGTATCAGGAATGCCATCTTTGTCAATATCCCTTAATAACGAAATACGGTCGGCACTGTTACTAAGATTATTTGATTTTGAAGCACCTGCGAGTGAACCACCAATTTTCTCAATTAATGTATGATTTGAATTGGCTTCAGCTACTAATACATCACCATTTGGCGTTACATACATCCAACGGGGATTCTCAAAACCATCAGCATATTTTGTTACTGTGAAGCCAGCTGGAGCAGTAGGTTTTTCTTCATCTTTCCAACCCACAGCATTGCTAAAATTCATTTTTGACTTGGTGGCAAAAGGAAGAGGGAGGGTATCAATCTTAATTTTATTTTGTGATAAGCCTACATAACTCATTACTAACAAAGAAGTTAATGAGATTAATTTAAATTTAGAGGTAAATATTTTGTTGTACATATAGGTGAATGTTTATTTTTATGTTCCACTAACTCTGCAAAAGTTTTATCAATTCTATCGCAACTTCTTCAGACGAGGCAGGATTTTGTCCCGTAATTAGTAAACCATCCTTCACTACGTAAGACTCCCAATCGCCTTTTTTTGAGTAAATTCCTCCTTTATTTTTTAATTCATCTTCCAACAAAAAAGGTACAATTTCTGTCAATTTAACGCCCTCTTCTTCTGTATTAGTGAACCCAGTAACCTTTTTACCTTTCACTAAAGGTTCTCCATTTTCGTTTATTACGTTCAATAATGCTGCAGGTGCATGACAAACTGCAGCAACTGGTTTGTTACTTTTCCAAAAATCTTCAATCAGTTTTATAGAATCTTTATCAGTTGCTAAATCCCACAGAGGCCCGTGTCCACCTGGATAAAAAACTGCATCAAAGTCATCGGCTGAAACCTCTGATAATTTCTTTGTATGAGCCAATAATGTTTGTAAATCTCCGTCTGCTTTAAAACGTATTGTGGCAGGAGTTTGACTTGAAAGTTCGTCACTTTTTGGATCAATTGGAGGCTGCCCACCCTTTGGGGATGCTAAGAAAACTGATGCACCAACTCCTTGAAAGACATAATAGGGAGCAGCGAATTCTTCAATCCAAAAGCCCGTTTTTTTACCTGTATTTCCAAGTTCACTGTGCGAAGTAAGGATGATCAATATTTTCATTATGCTATTTATTGAGTTGAAAATATACAAACACAAAGGTTAGATATTTATAAAAAAAATCATTACACAATTTTCAAAAAGAATTATATTATTCACACTTATACTTTCTGAAATAAAAAAATGAGTTAATGAAAATTTCGCTAACTCATTTTATAAATTATAAACGGCTGAAATAGCGTATTTTATAATCCTTAATGCCTCTTATTTTAGTATTTACTTTTTATCAGGATTCAATAAATCATAAAACTGGTCAAGTTTAGGCATTAAAATAATACGAGTACGTCGGTTGGTTGTCTTCCCTTCGGCAGTGCTATTATTTGTCAAAGTATTGAATTCTCCTCTACCCGCTGCAATCATTCTATTTGGGTCAATGTTAAAGGTTTGTTGCATTACACGTACGACTGAAGTAGCACGTTTCACGCTTAAATCCCAGTTATCGGTAATACAATCAGTGTGGATGGCTACATTATCAGTATATCCTTCCACCATAACTTCCAACTCAGGTCTTGACTTCATGATTTGGGCAATTTTTTCTAAGACTGCATTAGCTTTTGTTGATAATTTGGCACTTCCACTCGTGAAAAGCATTTTGTCAGAGAGGTTAACCATTACCACCGTTTTATCAATTTTAACTTCAATATCTTGGTCTTCGATACCATTTGATAAAATTCGAGTAAGGTTCAACGCTAAAGCTAAATTTAAGGAATCCATTTTTGTTCGAGCAACTCTTAAAAGGTTAATATATTTATCTTTCTGCTCTAACTGTGATAACGTTTTATCAATATTTGCATTAGCTTCTTTCGATAAAACCGTTAAATTTCCAACTGCATCAAGTTGTTTATCACGGGTTTTTCTTAAGTCAAGAATTTGTTCATTCAAATTAGTGATTTGGGAATCACGCTGAGTTTTCAAAGTCTCATTCTCTTGATTTGTTCTTGACATTGCCGTTAAACGGCCTTTGTAATCTTGAACGCTATCACCACACATTACTAAATCAGTTTGGGCTTTATCGTATCTCGACTGTAAATCAACAAATTTCTTTTTGGTCACGCATGAAGACAGCGAAATGGATACTATTAAAAAGAATAAAATTTTAAAAGATTTTGTCATAGTTATATAATTTATAAAAGTTTTAACTTACAGATAAGGAAATGTTTAAAACCTAATGTTTATATAATTCTGAAAAAGAATTACCTCATTTTCTTATTTTTTTCTTGAAATTGATAGGAATCAAGGATTAATATTTTAAATTTTAGTTAAAAATTAAACTTAATCAGTATGCTATTGTTCATCTTTTGATAGAACATTTGCTTCTTTTTTGCTAATTTTTTCATAATTTTTTGGCATCTCAGACATTAGAGGTGTCTCATCATTAGGCACATCATGCGGTAAATCTGAATCAGGCAAATTACTTTTCATTTGGGTTCGACTTGTGTCTTCGACTTCTATGTTAGCCTGTTCAATGTCTTTCATATTACCAATTTCTAAGTTATCTGCTCCATCATCACTCATCATTTCACTCTCAGGAATCGTTTTGGTTCCATCAATATTATTCGTTAATTCTTGGTCTGAATCATCAGCCAAAACATCTGGATTAACTTGTTCTTTTTCGTTGTTTTCCATCGTTATTTTTAGATTAAATTGTTGACTCAAGTTTCAATATAAGAAAGCCTTTAACACAATGAAAATTTTTCGAATCATAATTATTAGTTTAAATATCTCCTCAAAGTCCAAGCAATTGTTTCGTGTTCCTTCATAACTCCTGTAAGGAAATCAGTTGTACCAGCATCACCATTTTCCTCACATTTATCAACGTCTTTTCTTAATTCTTTAATTACTGTTTCATGGTCTTCCATCAATTCTTCAATCATTTTCATTTGATTTGGATATTCATCAGGCCATTCTTTCAGTCTGGTGTGTTGGGCATACTGGTTCATCGTGCCAATGGTTTTACCACCCAATTTACCAATGCGTTCTGCCACTTCATCAATAATTTCTTCCAATTCTTTGTATTGATGTTCAAATAATTTGTGCAATTCCATAAAACTTTCGCCCGAAACATTCCAGTGAAATTTTCTGGTTTTAATATACAAAGTCATCTCATCTGATAAAACAGTTGAAAGCATATCAATACTTTTTTTGAGTTGTACTGCTGATAATCCAATCGAAATTTTCATTTGTTATTGAAGTTTTAATTTTTGTTTGATTAAAGAAAAAATAGATTTAGATGGTTTATTTGTATCACACGTTTTACTAAAGCCGCATCCGTTGGGGGAACACCTAATAAAAATCCCCAAGGTTTTACCTGTTCAATATGATCAAAAATAACTTTAACGATTGCCGTTAAGGGAATAGATAAAAATGTACCTGGTAATCCCCACAAAGCACCACCTGCCAAAACCACAATCACCGAAATTAATGCATTTATTTTCACCTTCGATGCCACGACTTTTGGAATAATATAGTGAACGTCAAAAAATTGAATAACTAGATAGGCCATTATTACCAATAAAGCATCTGAAGGAGATTCTGAAATAATAGCAATTAATACTGGAAAAATAATCGAAATTAATCCTCCCACATACGGAATTACATTGACGATTGCCCCAAGTACACCTAATAAAATAGCGTAGTCAATGCCAATAATTAATAAAGTTGCGGAATTTAAAAATGCCATAATTATGGCTTCCATTAAAAGCCGTACCAAATAGCTTTGAACAATTACTTTTGTGGAACTCAACACATCATTGACTTCTCCGTACTCCTTTTTGCTGAAGAATTTATGAATGAATTGTATCAAATGATTTTGATACAATTCATTCATAAAAACGTAGACAGGAATAAGAAAAATAACTATTAATTTACTTCCAGTACTAATAATTGTTTGACCAATCAAAGAACTACTTTCACCAATAAATTCTGTTCTTTTTTTAAGGATTAAAGAGTGAATTTTCGATTTACTCATATCAAAACGGTCAGATGCCCACAATTCCATTGAATCTGCAAATTGGTTAATCTTTTCAATCAATTTTGGAAATGACTCGCTGAATTGCATCATTTGAACCGAAAGCAATGTAATTATTGCAACGGTAATAGCAATAAAAAGGACTAGTGTAATTGAAATGGCCACCACTGGACTTACCTTCCTCTTAGTCAAGAAGCTAACCATTGGGCTCAATACAATGGCAATAATTGTTGAATAAATAATAGGAACAATTATGCTTTGAGTAAGATATAGGATAGTAACAAAGACAAACAAGCCAATAATTATAATGGATATTTTTACGTAGAAAGGTAATATAAAATCGTCTTTCATTGATTGGAAATAACTAAGATTTACATTTTAGGTACAACGTTCTAAAACTACCCAAATAATTATAAATACGATAACTGTTCCAAAACAGCCTCCACCCAATTTACTGGCTCCATAACCTGCGATTAATCCTTTAAAAATGTTGTTCATTGTTATTTTGGTTTAAATTTGAAGTAATTGCTTATTCCAAAAATATATTAAAGTGGCAACTTTGTATAAGTAATGGGTGAACTTATTGAGTTTTCTTTACGAAGTTATAATTCATTTAGACTGCTGTTTCATTAGTTCAATTTCCGTTTTTTCTTTTTTAACATCTTGACGAATTAGAGCGAATAAACTCATGTAAACGTTGGCAATCCAAACCAATGAAAACAGTGCGATAACATATCCTCGCCAGTCGGGCATTAATAATTTATAATCCGTAAAGAAAATAAAAAATATTGTTACGTAATGACTGAAGCAATATTCGCAAGTAAAAAGATAAAAAAATTTTCGCTCTAAAATGGTTTTACCATCCTTACAACGGCCTACGCAATACTCTCTGGGTTCTTTGAAAATTTCTTCATGTGTAATCGTCCAAGCTACACACGCAATTGGAATGGATAGTAAAAACAGTCCAAATATTTGCGTTTTTATTATGTCCATTTCTACTCTCCCTGATTTTCCTCCAAGTCATTATGATTATCTCCACCAATGCTATAATAATTATTTTCCTCATCCTCCATGCCATTATTCTCTCGTTCATCGTCCATTTCTGAACCTGGCACATCCAAATCATCTCCTATTTCATCTTCTTCAAAATTCTTTTCATTCCAAGTCCCCGTTCTCACTCGTTCTTCAGAATCTTTGATGAGGGAAGGATTTTCGGGATCTAGTTCAGACTCTTCTTTGAATTGAGCATACACGTCCTCATTAGCAGGATATTTTGGATATTCTGGAAAGTTTTCTTTTATTTCACTACCCGCTTCGGGTATAGGGCGTTTAGTATTTCTATAGTCCTGTTTCATATTAATCAATCATCCTTTGCGATGTTCATTTTGGGTACGTGAATTCGAAGATTTTGGTTCAGAATAATGGTTTGGGCTTGCCATTACCGCAATAATGCAATACAAAATAATGTTCATAAACACCAAAGGGTAAGGTGCAAACTGATAATTTTCGATGGCAACGATATTAAAAATTATCCAAAGTATTAGTCCTAATCCTAATAAGCTGTAAGATAAATATTTTCCACCGAAATTAGTTTTATTATCATCAACTGAATCTACAGGGTTCAAATGTCTTATTGCAGATGATAATTGTAGATATTTTAAGTATTTATTTCCCATGACCTTATAATTTTATAATTCCACAAAGGTGAGTTTATTTGTTACAAGAAGTGTTACATAATTAGTGTAAAGAGTTATAATATTCACACATTCTAATTTATATATTTGGACGATCTAATTATGATTTAACCAATATTTTGCATCCTTCACACCTTCTGATTTCTACCCTGTGGAACTGCTTTGGCGATTTCAGAAGGGGCTACTTTACCCGAATGCATCCGTGCATAGACAGCCGTAAATTCTGCTCCAAAAAACACAATCATGGATGAATAAGATACCCATAAAAGGATTAAAATAACTGAACCAGCAGCTCCATATACCGATGCAGGATTGGCTTTACCAAAATAAAAGGCAAGAGCAGTTTTACCAATGGTAAACAATAATCCTGTTAACAATGAACCCATCCATACGTCCTTCCACTCAATTTTGGCATCGGGTAGAATTTTGAACATCAAGGCGAAAAGGATAGAAATTACCGCCAACGAAAAAATAAAATTAAGAATATTGAAAATGATGACGGTAAATTCGGAAGTATAAGTTTTTATTAAATCACTCAAAGCCGTTAATCCTGTTGAAACGACCAAGGAAATTAGCAAAAGAAAGGCAATGGCAATAATTAATCCAAAGGAAAAAAGTCGTGCCTTTAAGATAGGTAAAATACCACTATGTTCAACCAATTTAACGTGCCAAATATCATTTAAAGACTTTTGTAATTCTACAAAAACGCCCGTTGCACCTACCAGTAAAACGCCCACACTGAAAATTGAACCTAATACAGAAGACTTTGATTTACTCGCCTTCATTAACATATCTTTAATTGAAGCGGCAGTATCAGCCCCCATTGTAGTTGAAATTTGGGCAATAATATTTTCATTAACGGCATCTCTTCCAAAGAAATAACCCGTTATCGCAATGATTAAAACCAATAATCCTGGAATACTAAATATAGCATAATAAGCAATCACGGCACTTTGACGGAATGGGTCTTTGGCATTCCATGCCTTATAAGCGGATTTAAATAATTTTCCTATGTTTTTGAGGTTTAATTGCATGATAGGTTGATTTCATTTAATTAAAGCAGTCTTCACTCAAAGCGAAGACTACCTTAATTCTTCATTATAATAATAGAATCAGCAATAATACAATGATAATAATTGCTCCAACGGATAGATAAACACCACCGTTCAACTCAGTCATGCTTTTTTTAATAGAGCGGACTTCTTTTCGCAATTCTCGCTTTTCTTTTGAATCCATATTTGACCTATCCATTGCCTTGATTTCTTCCAATCGGGACATCATGGCATGGGCTTCGGCTGATTCAATTTTTTCAGTACCAACCAAAGCAACTTTATTCATTTCGTGCGATGCATTTACGGGAGTGGTCGTAATTGAGAGCAACATTACTGCTGTCATTACATAAAAGGCAATTTTTTTCATCTTTGTAATTTTAAAATGTGAATGAATTCTCACAGTAATGCAAAGATGAGAAGCGTTTGTGGAGGAAGTATTACAGAATTTCAGGAAAGTATTACATTATTCACACCTCATTGATTGAAGTTCGTTTTATTTTTCAATAATTTGAAAATGGTAGGCATGGAGTACGTTATTTTTTGAATTGTGCTGAAAGAAAAGCTACATCAAGTAGAGGTAATCGTAATACAAATTTTCTAACTAATAACTGAATAAACTTATTATTTTCTTGGGACATTTTAAAAATATCTTTAGCAGTCAAATCTGGACTTGCATGAGAACTATATAATAATTCATATATCATTGTAAACAATCAATTAGCCTCAAGTTGATACTTGCCGAGGGTTGTTATTTGGTATTAAATATAATAAGTATTGGTTAGTAAGATGATTGAATTTTTCATCAATTTACTAACTTAAAATTTATTTATTCTACCATTGTCTGAATTGCTATACAATACTTCCATACCTACATCCTATCCATATACCAATTCAATTCTTTTTCCATTTTTTGGTATCTAAAAATATTATTAATGATGGTTTGAAGACGCACAAAGGCGGTTTCACTCTTCACCACATAATCCGTTGCTTTATGGTGCATACAATTAATGGCAACATCAATTTTATCTTGAGACGACAACATAATTACGGGAAATTTGTAATTAAACGCCTTTATTTTATCCAAAGTTTCCATGCCGTTCATAGCCTCTTTATCAATGCCATCGAGGTGGTAATCCAAAATAATTATATCGGGTTTGCGGGATAAATTTGCCACACAATGTTCTCCCGTTACGAAGGTTTCCACCGCAAAATCGCCTTTATTAAGAAACTCAATTTCTAAGGATTTCAAAAATAGAGCATCATCATCTACCAAAAAAAGGATTATTTTGTTGTCTTTGTTCATGTGTGCAAGCAGTAATTTCTATTGTTTATTTAATCTTCTCCAATTCCTCTTCCAATTCCGCACAAGTCTGTTCGCAAGCAGTTTCTAATTGCAAAACCATCTCAGGAATGTCCTCTATAAAGGTTTGAGTATTGGCAAATTCCTGAATTTTATGAGCCGTCGCTTCAAAATCTTTTTTCATACCCATGATTGAAAAAGAGGGAATCATTTTATGAACTGCCGATGATAATGATTGCCAATCTTGGTCGTGAAAACTGTTTTTCATGATGGAAATTAAAGGCGGGGTTTGTTTCAAATATAACTCAATCATCTCCTTCATTAATTTAGAATTAGATTTTGTAAGAGTATGCAGATATTCTAAATTGATATGTTGTATTTTCTCTGTAATAACATCAATCTTTTCTATTAACGTTTCAACCGTGTTTGGGGCAGTATTTTTCACTAAAGTAACAATTTTACTGTATAACAATTTATCATCAATGGGTTTTGCCACATAATCATTCATGCCGGCTTCCTTACATTTCCCTATATCAACAGTTGTCACATCTGCTGTTAAAGCAATGACAGGAATAGAAGATTTCATGGTATTTCTAATGTATTCAGTAGTTTCAAAACCGTTCATTTCAGGCATTTGTAAATCCATCAAAATGATGTCATATTGATGGGTTTTCAATTTATCAAGAGCTAATTTTCCATTATCAACAATATCACATTTAAAACCAAAATCATCCAATAATGTTCTCACTAGTAACTGATTTAGTGCCATATCTTCCACCACTAATACTTTAATATCTTGCACTTCTGAATCCAACTGTATTATTTCTGGAATTGATTCTACCATAGCATTAGTTTTGAAAAAGTTTAACGTAAAGCTAAAGGTAGAACCTTTATTGACCTTGCTTTTTACTGAAATGTGCGTTCCTTGTAGTTCTAATAACTGTTTTACAATGGCAAGCCCCAGTCCTGTTCCTCCGTATAAGCGAGTAGTTTCATTAGATGCTTGTTGAAAATTATCAAAAATGGTTTCTAAATTTTCTTTTTTAATACCGATTCCAGTATCAGTAACCGCAAATTCAATGGTAGCTTTTTTATCATCTTCACTTACCAAATGAATGCTTACCATTATTTTTCCAGTAGTAGTAAATTTCACAGCATTGCTTAAGAGATTCAAAATAATCTGGTTTAAACGAACAGGATCACCCAATAAAACTTCGGGAATTTTATCATCATATTTTTTAATTAATTTCAGATTCTTCTCTTGTATTTTTGGCTCAAACAAGTGAAGCATTGAGGATATGGAAGATGCCAATTTGAAAGGAATTTGTTCAAACGTCATTTTCCCTGATTCCACTTTTGCCAAATCCAAAATGTCATTAATTAATACAATTAATGAATCACCACTTAATTTAATGGCGTTCAAATAGTCCCTTTGCTTTGCCGTTAAATCCGTTTTTAACATCACCTTCGTAAACCCAATTATAGCATTCATCGGAGTCCTAATTTCATGACTCATGTTCGATAAAAACTGTTGTTTCGCTTTCACTGCACTCTCTGCTATTTGCTGAGCCTCTTCCGCCAATTTTTTTGCTTCTTCAGCAATAGTAGATGCCGTTTCAGCCATTGTTTTCGCATAAAACAACTGTTGTTCAGACTTTTTTATCTCTGTTATGTCTCTTGCCACAAATACCGCTCCAAGTACTTTCCCGTACTCATCTTTATAAATTGAACCATTAAACAATACATCAGTTAGCTTATAATTTTTTACCGTTAAGGGACAATCCGTTTACTACTGGACATACAGGCAAAAAAATGGTTTTAAAAATGGTTAGACTTCTGTAACTTGTTTGTTACTAAACAAAATTCAAGTTATCGTGAAGTCAAATTCAGTTATATGTCAATTTAGTGAGTATTTTTTAGATTT
>JANXRS010000110.1 GCA_025356745.1 Arcicella sp. | reverse complement strand
AAATCTAAAAAATACTCACTAAATTGACATATAACTGAATTTGACTTCACGATAACTTGAATTTTGTTTAGTAACAAACAAGTTACAGAAGTCTAACCATTTTTAAAACCATTTTTTTGCCTGTATGTCCAGTAGTAAAGCTGGAGACCATTCTGCCATATTAATAGTCTGAGAGACAACTACATAGCACTGGTTTTCTAAAGCTCTGGCTCTGGCTCCAACGTGTACTCTGGTTGCTCCACGAATAGCCTCAGTGCAACTTGGAGCGAAAATTAAAGATGCTCCATGAGCACAAAGTAATTGCGAACCTAAAGGAAACTCTACATCATAGCAAATTTGAATTCCGAAACTGCCCCAAACAGTTTCAAAAAGACTTAAAACTTTAGGAGCGGAGGAAATTTCCCATACTTCATTTTCAAAACGAGTCATAAAAAACTTATCTTGAAAACCCACCAATCCCTTTTCCGAAAAAACATAAACACGGTTATAGATTTTTTCCCGTTCCAAAACTGGAAAACTTGGGGCAATAATAATGACTTGGTATTTTTGAGCTAATGCTGAAAAAGTATCACAAAAGGCAACTTTCAACGCATCCATTTCAATGACTTGACGGCGAATATCCATTCTAATTTCTTCCGAAAAAAGACTTACTAATTCCATGGAACTATATTCTGGGAAAAGGAGTATTTTAGCTTCTTGACTCACAGCCGATTGAACCCACTTTTCAGTATGATTTTGCCAAGCAATAAAATCTGTATGGTAAGTAATTGGATATTGTGCGGTAGCGATGTGTAGCTTCATATCAAATATTTTTTGTCCAATAAGTCATCGACTTTAAAGTTGATGTAGTATCATTAATATCCAACCAATCAAATTTGCTTTGCAAGAAAATTTCCTTTTGATACCCTCTTTTGATCCAAAAATTATTAAGGGGAGCATAACTTTCGGGTTTTAGAGGATGGTTTTTTGGACGTTCAACCGCACAAAAACAAGTAATTTTAAAGGTTCCAAAATGCTGAGCATGAGCCTCTCTTTCTTCAAAAAAGCGGTTTCCAATTCCTAATCCTCTGAATTGCGGTAGTAAGATACTTTCCCCAAAATAAAAAATAGTATTAATGTCCATCCCAGCTTCAATGAAGGGTTTTTTACTTCTCCAGTTTCGTCTGCGAGTGGAATACAAGTGGTCGCTCCAACCATTTTATCGCCTGCAAAAACAGTAAACAGGAACGATTTTTCAGATCTTACATACGTTTGGAGATACTCCTTTTCATATTCAAGCGTACCTTCGTATAAATACGGATAATCTCTAAAAACGGTAATTCTTAAATTTGCTAAATCTTCAAAAATAGTTTTTATTTCTTCACTTTTGAATGTTTTGTAGGTCATTACTTTTCAGTTAAGAGACTAATTCAAGCCAGAGTGTCAGGTTATAATAAGTCGTTACTCGAGAAATTTTACCGTCCTTTAATGCTAAAAAAGAGGCCGCTGGAAGTATATAAGTTTGATGATGAGCGGGAGGTAAATCATCATCAGCTTTTTTATAAATGCCATTTACCGTAAATTCAGCCGCAACTCTTTGGTCTGAAGGTTCAGTAAAAAATACTACATTGGTTAAATGTTCCTCGTAGCATTCATCCATTTTTTGGAGAAATGCCGTAAATTTTTCAATGCCGATTCTTACTTCTCCTTGATTACTTTCGTGGCGTATTTCGGGGTGAAGAAGGGACAGCATTCCCTGCCAATTTTTCTGATTGAAATACTCGTAATACTGCTGGACTATATGAAGTGAATTCATCTTTGAAATTATTAAATTGAAATATCGTCCAAAAATAGGTAATCATCATCCAAATTCAAACCACAATCAGTAGATTTACGTCTGATTTCCGTTTCCCTTTCAAACATTAACTGAACTAAATATGCTTAACTTCAAAGTACGTAATTTCTTTTTATTGCTAACCGCTCTCAACTTACTGCAAACTGCTTTCTCTCAACCCATCAAACCAATGCCCACGGGCGAGATTTTGCTAAACCTTAAAAAACTCAATGTTCTAGGAACTGCACTATATATTGCGGCTCATCCAGACGATGAAAATACCATCATGCTTTCGTGGCTTGCCAAAGAACGCAAAGTCAGAACTTCTTATTTATCAGTAACTCGTGGTGATGGCGGACAAAATTTGGTAGGTCCAGAACTATCTGATTTATTGGGACTTATCCGCACGCAAGAACTTTTGTCGGCACGTGCCATTGATGGACCAGAACAATATTTTACTCGTGCCAATGATTTCGGATTCTCGAAAAATACGGATGAAACCATGCAAATTTGGGGACATGATGCCGTTTTGGGCGATGTTGTTTGGCGAATTAGAAATCTTCGTCCTGATGTAATTATTTGCAGATTTCCACCTGATGCTCGTGCGGGACATGGCAATCATTCAGCTTCGGCGGTTTTGGCGGAGGAGGCTTTTAAAATTTCGGGCGACCCAACCAAATATCCAGAACAATTGAAATATGTAAAACCTTGGCAAGCGAAAAGAGTCGTTTGGAATACGTTTAATTTCGGAACGGTTGCTCAAACGCAAAAACCTTCTGAAAAAGATTGGATTCAGGTAGATATTGGAGCATACAATCCATTATTAGGAAAATCGTACAACGAAATTGCCGCTGAAAGTCGCTCACAACATAAATCACAAGGTTTTGGTGTTCCTCGTGGACGTGGAGCAAGACCTGAGTATTTTGTTCATAAATTTGGAGAAAGAGCTGATAAAGACATATTTGATGGCGTAGATATCACTTGGAATCGAGTAAAAGGTGGGAAAGAGATTGAGGTTTTGGTAAATGAAGCCAATAAAAACTTTAATCCAGAAAATCCTTCGACCATCGTTCCAACGCTTTTAAAAGCCTATCAATTAGTTAATAATTTGGAAGATGACTACTGGAAAGTTCAAAAGAAAAAAGAATTAGAAAACCTTATTGTTGCCTGTTCGGGACTATATTTCGAGGCAAATCCTAATGAATATTCAGCGGCTTCGGGCGAGAAAATAAATGTTACTACTACTTTAGTTAAACGTTCTGAACTACCAATTACTTTGAATAAAATTCGCTTAATTGGTTTGGGTAAAGACACCACCATGAAAACTGAATTAGGAAATAACGAATTACAAAGACTTACGTTTTTCGTGGAAATTCCACAAGGTCAGCCTTTCACGCAACCGTATTGGCTGGCGGAAAAGAAAATGGGAAAAGGAATGTATCAAGTTGATAATCAGGAGTTAATTGGATTACCCGAAAAACAAGCAGATTTACAAGCAGAATTTTCATTTACAATTGATAATCAAGTACTTACACTTTATTCGCCAATTATTTATAAATATACGGATGAAACCCGTGGAGAACTCTATCGTAACTTTGAAATTCGTCCAGAAATCTCCGTTACCATTTCAGATAAGGTTTATGTGTTTGCAAATACTCAAGCGAAAGAGGTTGAAGTAACCTTGAAATCAGCCAAAGCGAATGTAACAGGTTCTGTAAGTTTAACATTGCCAACTGGTTGGAAATCAGTTCCTGCAAGTATTGAGTTTAATTTAACCAATAAATACCAAGAACAGAAAGTAATTTTCAAAGTATCTCCCTCTTCCAAAGATTTGGAAGGACAAATTAAAGTTATTGCCACAACTGCCAATGGAACATTTGACAGAGGAATTTTAACGGTTGCTTACGATCATATTCCTCCACAGACGCTTTTTCCAATTTCAGAAGCAAAGGTTGTTAAATTGGATATTAAATTCAAAGGAAAAAATATTGGTTACCTGGCGGGAGCGGGTGACGAAGTACCAGCAGCTTTACGGCAGATTGGATACGCAGTTACGATGCTGACTGAAAAAGAATTCAATGAAGATTTATCAAAATTTGATGCAATTGTTGTAGGGGTACGTGCGTATAACACAGAAGAACGTTTAAAATATTATCAGAAAAAGTTAATAGAATACGTTGAAAAAGGTGGAAACATGATTGTTCAATATCAAGTGAATAATAATTTGCAAAAAATAGAGGGCGGTATGGGACCATTTCCTTTCAAAGTTTCGAGAGAAAGAGTAACCGTTGAAGAGGCCGAAATTCGCTTCCTAAAACCAGAGAGTCCATTATTAAATACACCCAATAAAATTACCAATAAGGATTTCGACAATTGGATTCAAGAAAGAGGATTATATTTTGCTAATGAATGGGACCCGAAATACGATACCATTTTATCCTCAAATGACCCAACCGAAAAACCTTTAGACGGAGGATTACTTTACACAAAATACGGAAAAGGAAACTACATTTTTACGGGTTATGCTTTTTTTAGACAATTACCAGCGGGCGTGTCAGGGGCGTATCGCTTATTTGCTAATTTAATATCAGTGGGTAAATAAAGTATTAGTAAAACACAAAAACGCCTTCAAATTTTATTTTGAAGGCGTTTTATGTTTTCTAATGTTTGTATTTATTCTTTTTTCTTCCGACTCTTCGGGGCTGTCACAGGCGTTTCTTCGCCTAAACGAATACAATCTTCTAAAGTCAAATCAGCAGGGACCATATCTTTTGGAATTTTAACATTACGCTTTCCAATCTGAATATAAGGGCCATACATTCCGTTCAATACTTTAATGGTATCATTTTCAGGGAATTCCTTCAAAAATTTATTGGCTTCGGCATCCCGTTTTTTATTGATAATCTCAACAGAACGCTCAAACGTGATTGTTTCCAAACTTTCTCCACGTGCCAAAGAATAGAATTTTCCATTATGTTTCACATAAGGACCAAATCTGCCTTTTCCAGAAGTAATAGGTTCGTCTTCAAATACACCAATAGCACTTCCTAAATCAGCCGCTTTTTTATCTAATAATATTTCAATGGCACGAGCCTCAGTTACGGTAAATGGGTCTTCTGAAACGGGTAAACTTGTAAATTTATCATCATGTTTGATGTAAGGTCCCATTTTTCCAGCACCAATAATCATCGGTTTGTCTTCGTAAAAACCTACTTCACGAGGCAATTTAGGTAATTCCATTAAGGCAATGGCTTCTTCTAGAGTGATGGTAGTAATCAACTGGTCTTTTTTCAAATTAAAGAATAAAGGTTTTTCTTCGTCTTTCGTTTTTTGCTCACCTAATTGAACATAAGGACCAAATTTTCCTAATCTTGCAGAAATCATTTTGCCTGTTTTAGGGTCAATCCCAATTTCACGAGACGAACCAACGGTATTTCTGTCAATATTCTTACTTTCTTCGATGGTTTGGTGAAATCCCTTATAAAAATTCCCAATCATCTCCGACCATTCAATTTTTCCTTTGGCAATTTCATCAAATTCATCCTCCACATCAGCAGTAAATTTAAAATCGACTACATTCTTGAAATTATCAACCAAAAAATCATTAACAACCATTCCTACTGAAGTTGGAAATAATTTTGATTTTTCCGTACCAAAAGTCTCTTTATTTACTTTCTCCGAAATTTTATTGTCTTTCAAAATCATTTCTCTGAAAGAACGTTCTTTACCTTCTCTATCCTCTTTTACCACATATTCACGCTTAATAATCGTTGAAATTGTAGGAGCATACGTTGAAGGACGACCAATTCCTTTTTCCTCCAAAGCCTTCACTAAACTTGCCTCTGTGTAACGGGCAGAAGGACGAGAAAATCTTTCAGTACCTTTTAATGCGTCTAAATCTAAAATTTGTCCAATCGTAAGCGGAGGAAGCATTTTTGAATTTTCTTCATCGTCTTCATCATCCTTTCCTTCTAAATAAACTTTCAAGAAACCATCAAATTTTACTACTTCGCCCTGAGCGATTAAATCCTCAATTGTTGTTGAAATATTGACCGTTGCGGTGGTTCTTTCCAAAAGAGCATCGGCCATTTGTGAAGCAATTGCCCGTTTCCAGATTAAATCATATAAACGTTTTTCTTTCGGGTCAGCACCTGCATTATTTACTGAAAAATCCGTTGGACGTATGGCTTCGTGAGCTTCCTGAGCATTTTCATCCTTAGTTTTGAACTGACGATTAAACACATATTTATCACCGTAAGCACTTTTAATGGCCGCCGTAGCATTCTCAATGGCATCCTCTGAAAGACTCGTTGAATCCGTTCTCATATACGAAATCTTACCAGCTTCGTACAATTTTTGGGCATAAGACATCGTAGAAGCAACGGCATATCCCAATTTACGAGAAGCCTCTTGTTGCAAAGTTGAGGTAGTAAAAGGAGGAGCAGGCGTCTTTTTAGCAGGTTTTGTTTCTAAGTTTTTAATCTTAAATTCTGCTCCAATACATTTTTCTAAAAATGCTTTTGCTTGTGCTTCGGTTTCAAAGTTTTTAGGTAATTCTGCCTGTAAAACTTTTCCACCTTTTAAATTAAACAGAGCCATAATTTTGAAAGAAGACTTTGTATCAAAAGTGTCAATTTGACGCTCACGTTCAACGATGATTCTTACAGCAACCGATTGTACACGTCCTGCGGAAAGTCCTTTCTTAACTTTCGACCATAGAACAGGTGATAACTCAAACCCAATCAAACGGTCAAGTACACGACGAGCTTGTTGAGCATTTACTAAATCCACATCAATAGTACGAGGATGAAGAATAGCATTTTGAATTGCCTTTTTGGTAATTTCTCTAAAAACGATTCTTTTAGTGTTGTCAGGTAATCCCAAAGCCTCTTTTAAATGCCAAGAAATAGCTTCTCCCTCACGGTCATCATCGGTTGCTAACCAAACTTCATCCGAAGATTTTACTAAGGCTTTCAATTCATTTACTACTTTAATTTTCTCGGGAGAGATGATATAGGTAGGTTTAAAACCATTTTTTACATCAATGGCATCGTTTTCTTTGGGCAAATCCCTTACGTGTCCAAACGATGACCTCACGGTAAAATTCTTTCCTAAATATCCCTCAATGGTCTTCGCCTTTGCTGGGGATTCTACTATAACTAAGTTTTTCGACATATCTTATTTTAAAGGTAACGAACGTTACATTTCGCCAAATATAGAAAATCATTTGATAAAAATGGAATCTAATTCATTGTTTTAACTTAAAATTTACGCCAGAAGTTTATTTGTGTATTTTAAAAAGTCTCATTTTCAGCAGATTATGTGATTTAATTACCGAAAAATTAGTATTCTTTCAAATTACGACCATTGAATAAATTTTTCTTTGAAGTCTTAATTATTATTTCTAAATTGATCTTGAAAAAATGTTTGCCAAAACCAATAATTTATATAATTATGAACAAGATGCTAAGTGTTTCACCATTTACGCCAACAATTGAGCATGGGGAAAAAGGAAAAAGTAGAAATGTAATTATCTGTTGTGATGGAACAAATAATGAGTTCAATCGTAAGAATGTGACCAATGTAATGAAGTTCTTTAATCTGTTAGATGATATTGACCCTGAGAGCCAAATATCCTATTATTCACCTGGGGTTGGAACAATAGGTGGCTTGAAACGGATTAAAAGTGCTTTTGGTTGGGGGATTGAAGAAGATATTCTAAATATGTATAAGTATTTGATGGATAGATACAGAAATGGGGATAAGATTTTTTTGTTGGGATTTAGTCGTGGGGCCTATTCGGTGAGGGGATTGGCTGGATTGATTAATAAATGTGGTCTATTAC
Source organism: Arcicella sp. (assembly GCA_025356745.1). Lineage (GTDB taxonomy): Bacteria > Bacteroidota > Bacteroidia > Cytophagales > Spirosomataceae > Arcicella. The sequence goes on along the minus strand of JANXRS010000110.1, from coordinate 12,606 downwards.
AAAAGGGGAATGATAATCTCATTCGGTATGCCTTAGATATGTATTGGGATAAAAATAATTTGACCGAAGCCGACATGTTTAAAGATGCTTTTTCAAGAAGTATTGAAACCTATTTTGTGGGCGTTTGGGATTCCGTAAGTTCTTATTTCCCTTATCCAAAATCTCACGTATTTAGTGATAATATTTTAAGACATTCGGTCAGATTTGGATATCAAGCTTTAGCAATTGATGAACGTAGAGTTGATTTTAACGCTGAATTATGGAAAAACGAAATCATCAACTTACCCGATGTTGATATAAAAAGGAAACACGAAAATATTTACGACCCCAATAGTGACCAAGAAGAATTTCCAATGATAGAACAGGTTTGGTTTGCGGGCGTTCACTGCAATATCGGAGGATTTTATGATGAAGAAGGCTTATCAAATATTTGCCTTAAATGGATGATTAATAAAGGTTTACAACATAACTTGATTTTTAAAAAAAATAGGAAACAAGACTTTACTTCAAATTCAGTAAATCCTCCTGATAGAATTATTTCTACGGATGAAATTCCAGAATTCAATGGAGGAGATTATCGAGATAAAGTGATTGATTCAAGTGCTGGACTGTGGATTATGAGACCAAAAAGAAGACGTGAGATTCCAGAAAATTCTCGAATTCACGAGTCTGTCATTAAAAGAATGCTATTTGCTGACGTTAATTATCATCCCAAAAATTTGCCCAAAAAATACGTAGTGGTCAATGATAAAGGAGAAATTGTCGGCACAGAATCAAATCATTAATACAAACATATTCAAAATGTTGTTATTTTGTCCACCTAAATTGATTGAATATGGCAAAATCAAAACTTTCAGATTTAAAAAAACTCATTGCTGAAATGAGTGAGGAGGAATTGCGTCAAGAAATCGTAAAACTTTATACAAAACTTCCTCAAGTAAAAGAGTTTTATAATCAAGATTTAATGACAGAAGAAGAACGTCAAGTTCTTTTAAAAAGTTACAAGGATAAAATTTATAAACAATTTTGGACTTCAGGTGGTAATCCAAAAGGAAATACCAATAACGCTTTTATAAAATCTATTATTTCAGAATATGAGAGAACCGCAGTTTTTCCTTATGATGTGATAGATTTGTTGATGTATAGAGTTGAAATGACCACTGACATAGCTAACCAATTTGGTGGTTGGGATGATGCGGGTTATAATGCTTCCATAACGGCTTTCAAAAAAGCTACTAAATTGATGAAGGAAAACAAGTTGAAAGCTCATTTTGAAAAGCGGTGTAAAAATATTTTTAAACATGATAATTTAGATTATTGGTATATTGAACAATTGGAATACCTTTTTGATGAAATTGATAGTGCCAATACGAGTCAGGATGAATAAATAGGTGGGAACGAATTGCATTTCGTCGCAAATGAAAAAGAATGAATATTAACAAAATAAATACTTCTACGGACTGTGATGTCATTTTAATTGGAGCAGGAATCATGTCTGCTACCCTTGGCGTAATTCTGAAAGAACTCAATCCTGAACTCAGAATCGACATTTATGAACGCCTCGATAGATTAGCTGGCGAAAGTTCCGATGTTTGGAATAATGCTGGTACGGGTCATTCTGCTTTGTGCGAACTCAATTACACGCCACTCGAAGAGGATGGAACGGTCGATATTTCAAAAGCTATCAAAATCATTGAATCTTTTGAAATTTCTAAACAGTTTTGGGCCTATTTGGTTGGACACGGCTATTTTTGTTCTCCCCAAGATTTTATCAATCAAGTCCCGCACATGAGTTTCGTGGAAGGTCAAGAAGACGTTGAATACCTCAGAAAACGTTTTGAGACTTTGCAAAAATGTCATTTATTTGAAGGAATGGAATTTTCGAACGATTTTGAGAAAATTAAATCTTGGATTCCGTTAATGATGAAGGATAGAAACCCCGAAGAACCCATCGCTGCTACTCGTACACCACACGGAACAGACTTGAATTTTGGTACACTTACCCGAAATCTTTGTACACATTTGAAAGATAAGTATGAGGTAGATGTTTTCCTCAATCACGAAGTTGAAACGCTTGAACAACAAAATGATAGTACATGGAAATTGAGGGTTGAGGATAAAACTACGGGCAAGGAGAGGTATGTAACTTCTCAATTTGTTTTCATTGGTGCGGGGGGAGGTTCGTTGCAATTACTCGAAAAATCGGATATTCCCGAAGCAGAAGGTTTTGGTGGTTTTCCTGTTAGTGGACAATGGTTGGTGTGTAATAATGAGGAAGTAATTGCCCAACATGGAACTAAGGTTTATGGAAAAGCCAAAGTCGGAACGCCTCCAATGTCGGTTCCCCATTTGGATTCACGGATAATTAATGGAAAGAAAGAATTATTATTTGGACCATTTGCAGGCTTTTCTACGAAATTTTTGAAAGAAGGTTCGTACTTAGATTTACCCGCTTCAATTTCATTTGATAATATTTTGCCGATGTTGAACGTCGGCATTCACAATTTACCCTTGACAAAATATCTCATTCAGCAAGTTATGCTTTCGATGGAAGAAAAGGTGGATGTTTTGCGTGAATTTATTCCAACTGCCAAACACGAAGATTGGGAACTTGCCATTGCGGGACAGCGAGTACAAGTAATTCGCAAGGACAAAGAGGAAGGAGGCGTTTTGGAATTTGGAACGGAAGTAGTCACTGCCAAAGATGGTACAATTGCGGCTCTATTGGGAGCCTCCCCAGGAGCTTCGACCTCGGTTGTGGTGATGTTGGAAGTGATGGAAGAATGTTTTCCAGAACTCATGCAGTCAACGGAATGGAAAGAAAAATTGGGAGAAATGATTCCTTCTTACGGTAAATCGTTGAAGGATGATAAGGAATTGACAAAACGGGTTCGGGATTTTACTTTTGGGGTTTTTTGGGCTTAGGGGAAGGTATATTTATTTAGAATGAAGTTGTTTTTGGATAATTAGGGCTAATATTTTTAAGTATTTTTCGTAGTTTTACACAAATGAAAAAAATAGAAAAATTATTTATTGACTATAAAAATGACGCTTCCAATTGGATTACACTTGCAGGAGGTGAATATTATCCAGATATTCTTAAAGATGCTTGTAATCTTTACAAACCAGTTTTGGTGATATTTGGGCAACTTTTAAAGTCTTCTGAATCTTCGTCTCGACTCTTTCTTGAAATTTCAGAAATTTCCGAACCTTGGATGAGAGTTCAACTATTGAGAGTTTTCAAGCGTTATGTTTGCCCTGTTTTACCAGTTGAGATGACCAAAAGAAAAACAAAGGCGGTGGAATTTGAGAAGGAATTTAATAATAAATTTAGACAAATAAATGAAGTTCAAAAAGCCTTCAATAGTCGCTCGCTTCGAGACGAAGTTATTTGTGCATTACTTTGGGAATATAAGGATAGAGGAAAAAAAGGATATGATTTAACGGAAAGGTTTTTTGAACTGTTTCGAAGTAATTTTGGAGATCTTAGAATAATAGGTCCTGAAAGAGCGGGGAAGGATATTCTTATGAAAGAGATTTTTGAAAATTACCCTAACCCTAATCGACCTATTGATTTTGTAATAATGGATAAAGAAGAAATTCTTGCTATAGGATTAGCCCGATACGATTCAGATAGAGGGGGTGCTCAAGAGGATGACAGAACAGGGGGCTATTCAAATTGTGCAAATGAGTTTCTTGGTTATACAAAAAAGAAGAAACTTAATACGAAACTTATTTTCTTAAATGATGGTCCAGGACTCTTATTGGGATCAATGTGGAAAGATTATTCAACTTTAGAAAAAAGCTGGGAACGAAAAATCATGGTTCTAACTTTAAGAATGGTGACTGAACGAATTACAATAGATTGGTTAAATACTAAATTTTAATATTATGGCAACTGGTATCCCTAAAACAAAATGGAATGGCGAACTGCATATAAGCCACACTACCAAAGACCATTTTACATTTCATCCCATTTGGCAAAATGGAGAATCTTCTAATAGGTTATATTTTGGAGATAATATTTTGGTGATGAAAGATTTACTGAAAGATAAATCTGTGAAAGGGAAAATTAGATTAATTTATATTGATCCCCCGTATGCTACCAATAGTGTTTTTCAAACAAGAAAACAGCAAGATGCCTATACCGATTTATTAACAGGAGATGAATATATCAATTTTATCAAAGAAAGACTTTTGATAATGAAAGAATTATTGGCAGATGATGGTTCTATTTATATTCATCTTGATAATAAAATGGTTTTTCATATTAAAGTATTAATGGATGAAATTTTTGGTTCTGAAAATTTTCGTAGTATGATAACTCGTAAAAAGTGTAAATCAAAAAACTTCACTAAAAACTCTTTTGGCAATATATCGGATTATATTTTGTTCTATTCAAAATCTTCGAGTGCTGTGTGGAATAAGCAATATGACCAATGGACTGATAAAAAAATAATAAAGGAGTATCCTTTTAGAGAAGAATCGGGTAGGCTATACAAAAAAGTTCCTATTCATGCACCTGGAACGAGAAACGGAGAGACAGGTAAGGTGTGGAAAGGAATGATGCCACCAGAAGGTAAACATTGGCAGTTCCTTCCTTCAAAACTGGATGAATTTGACCGTAAAGGTGAAATTTATTGGAGTAAAACTGGAAACCCAAGAAGAAAAGTTTACTTAGATGAAAGTAGCGGAATTTCTATCCAAGATATTTGGCTTGATTATTTAGACGTAAATAATCAAAATACTCAGACAACTGGTTATCCAACCGAAAAGAATATAGAAATGTTGAAGAGAATAATTCTTGCTTCATCAAATATTGGAGATTTGGTAATGGATTGTTTTGTAGGTTCAGGTACTACTTTAGTTGCTGCAAATGAACTACATAGAAACTGGATAGGTATTGATATAGGTAGCGAATCAATAAAAGTAATTCTTAATAGATTTAAAAATGGTACTCAAACTCTTGAGAATCATTTAAATGATCAAAAAGAAAAAGTAAAAATAGTTGATTTATTTTCTGATTTAGAGAAAAGTAGTGTTGAAGAACTTCCAAAAACAAAACATAAATCAATTGCTGATTTTTCAATATTTGCAAATGGAAATTATTCAGGTATTGAGTTTGGTTTGCCAACCAATTCCAAGTAAGTATACTTAAACAAAGGAACAGCCTCTAAAAATTTTAGAGGCTGTTCCCATTAATAAATTAATTCCTATTTACTCACATTGCGAAAAGTAAAAGAATTATAAATATGTCGTTTCGCAAATCTTGCTACTGAAGGAGCATTTACAAATTTAACGTAGGTATTTTTCGGTACACCAAAATATTCATAAACGATATTATCTTGAAAAATAATCTTTAGTTTTTCGTCTTTATAATCGAAATCTTCAATATTTAACGTATTTGTAATTCGAGAATATTCTTCTGAATTCAAGGCATGGGTTTCTGGGGCTATGCTTACCAATAAATCATAAGCCTCAATAATTGCCTTGCTTTTCACGGCCGCCTCCGCTTTACGCTCCTCATCGTTCACAATTTTATCAGGATGCCATTCCTTTATTAAATTTCTATAAGTGGTCTTTAATTCAGCAAGTTCGGTTGTTTTGGTTGCTCCAAATAATGCACGGTACGAAATAATTTTTTTCATTGAATTTTTGTAATTATAAATTTTTACAAATTTACTAACCTTAATCCGTAGAGCCAAAAAAACAGTCTTTGTTGATTAAAAGGAAGCTAATTATAGTAAAATAATTATTTTATTACTTTGTTTTTTCATATATTACAAAAACAGATTCACTGAATAGGAATTTAATCAAGTATAATTTTCATCTTCCAAAATAAATAGTTTTGAATCTTACCATGATTTTCTATTACGATTTTAATTTAGCAATATAATTCAGCAAGTTTGGGTTTTCATTCTTATTTTTGTGGTATTAACAGGTATCAAGTATTACGTAATAAGTATTAGGAACATAAATTGCCTCCTACTTATTACTTCATACTAAAACCTAAAATCTGATAACTAATAAAAATATATCATGGCTTTTGACTTAGAAATGATTAAAGCGGTTTACGAAAAAATGCCATCACGCATTGAGGCAGCTCGTAAATTGGTGGGCAAACCACTTACTTTAACTGAAAAAATCCTTTATTCTCACTTGTGGGAAGGCAATCCATCTACTACTTTCGAGAGAGGAAACTCTTATGTAGATTTCGCTCCAGACCGTGTTGCTATGCAGGATGCAACGGCTCAAATGGCACTTTTGCAGTTTATGCAAGCGGGTCGTCCAAAGGTTGCAGTTCCTTCAACGGTTCACTGTGACCACTTAATTGAGGCTAAAGTTGAGTCAAAAACTGACCTTTCAGTGGCAGTTGATAAAAATAAAGAAGTTTACGATTTCCTTTCATCTGTATCGGATAAATACGGTTTAGGCTTTTGGAAACCTGGAGCTGGTATTATTCACCAAGTGGTTTTGGAAAACTATGCCTTTCCAGGCGGAATGATGATTGGTACAGACTCGCACACAGTGAATGCGGGTGGTTTGGGTATGATTGCCATTGGTGTGGGTGGTGCAGATGCTTGTGATGTTATGGCTGGATTAGCTTGGGAATTGAAATTTCCAAAATTGATTGGCGTAAAATTAACAGGTAAGTTAAATGGTTGGACTTCGGCAAAAGACGTTATTTTGAAAGTTGCGGGTATTTTAACGGTAAAAGGTGGAACGGGTGCTGTGGTTGAATATTTTGGCGAAGGAGCAACTTCAATGTCATGTACGGGAAAAGGAACTATTTGTAATATGGGAGCTGAAATTGGTGCAACAACATCAACTTTTGGTTACGATGATTCAATGGCTCGATATTTACAATCAACTGGTCGGGCGGAAGTAGCTGCAATGGCAGATGGAATCCGTGAGCATTTAACGGCTGATTCAGAGGTTTATGCAAATCCAGAATTGTATTTTGACCAAGTAATCGAAATTGACTTAAATACACTTGAACCACATTTGAATGGACCTTTTACGCCAGATTTAGCAACGCCTATTTCTAAAATGAAAGAAATGGCTGAGAAAAACGGCTGGCCAACAAAAATTGATGTTGGTTTGATTGGTTCATGTACTAACTCTTCTTACGAAGATATTTCTCGTGCGGCTTCATTGGCTCGTCAGGTGGCTGCAAAAGGTTTGAAAACAAAATCGGAATATACGGTAACTCCTGGTTCTGAATTAGTTAGATATACCATTGAGCGTGATGGATTCATTGCTACCTTTGAAAGTATTGGTGGAAAAGTATTCTCAAATGCTTGTGGACCTTGTATCGGACAATGGGCAAGACCAGGTGCTGAAAAGGGCGAAAAGAACACAATCGTTCACTCGTTTAACCGCAATTTTGCTAAACGTGCTGATGGAAATCCAAATACGTACGCTTTCGTAGGTTCACCAGAATTAGTAACTGCTATGGCAATTGCGGGTGATTTGACCTTCAACCCATTGACGGATTATTTGACAAATGAAGCGGGTGAAAAAGTGAAATTAGATCCACCTACGGGAAATGAATTACCTCCAAAAGGATTTGATGTAGGTGATGCAGGATACCAAGCTCCAGCCGAGGATGGTTCGGATATTGAAGTAAAAGTTTCTCCAACTTCCGATCGTCTGCAATTATTAGAGCCATTCAAAGCATGGGAAGGCACTGATTTATTGGGCTTAAAATTATTGATAAAAGCGAAAGGAAAATGTACAACTGACCATATTTCAATGGCTGGTCCTTGGTTGAAATATCGTGGACATTTAGACAATATTTCTAACAATATGTTAATTGGGGCAGTCAATTTTGCGAATGATAAAACGGACAATGTTAAAAACCAATTAACGAGAGAATATGGTGCAGTACCAGCGGTTCAACGTGCGTATAAAGCAGCAGGAATTGGAACAATCGTAGTGGGTGACCAGAATTATGGCGAAGGTTCATCACGTGAACACGCTGCCATGGAACCACGTTTCTTGGGTGTAAGAGCAGTTTTAGTAAAATCTTTTGCTCGTATTCACGAAACAAATTTGAAGAAACAAGGAATGTTAGGTTTGACTTTTGCAAACGAAGCAGACTATGATAAAATTCAAGAAAATGATTCAATTGATATTAAAGGTTTGATGAGTTTTGCTCCAAATACACCTTTGACAATTGTTTTGAATCACGCTGATGGAACTTCGGAAGAAATCTTAGCGAACCATACTTACAATGAACAACAAGTTGAATGGTTTAAAGCAGGTGGTGCGTTGAATATTATTCGTGCTAACGTTGCGAAGTAAATAGTAGAATTAATATTAGATATAAAAAATGCCCTTGACTTTTGTTAAGGGCATTTTTTAATTTTAAGAGATTGAGATTTCCTCGTTGAATCGCAAAAAAAATCTTTTCCTCCCTATACCTTATAAAAAAATGACTATTTCAAAAGTATGAGTCGTAAAACTATGCGTTGAAATAGCCTAAAGTTTAGGGATGTCGAAAGGAAGCTACTAAGATTTTGGTTGTTCAGAAGTAAATGGCTGATTATAATACCGTTTACCCGTTGATTTATACAAAGCATTGGCCACTGCACCAAATACTGGTGGAAATGGTGGCTCGCCAAGGCCAGATGGGTCGATGTCATTCTGAATAAAATACACCTCAATTTTCTTAGGAGCTTCGTTGTGGCGAATCATTCTATAATTATGAAAATTGCTTTGTTCAGTGGCACCTTCTTTATGAGTTAATGCGCCATAAAAAGCATTTCCAATGCCATCTACCACTGCCCCTTGTACCATGTTTATTGCGGCATCAGGGTTTATGACAACGCCACAATCAATGACACTGGTAACGTGTTCAACGTAGGGTTGACCATCTTTCATAACCAAATCTACTACATGACCAGCGTACGAATTATGACAGAAATAGGCTGCGACTCCTCTCTTTTTACCACTATTTTCTGGTTTTCCCCAGCCAGATTTATCTTTAAGTAATTCCAAAACACCTACATATCTTCCAGCATCATAATCGTTGTTTTTACCTACTGGATTTTCTTTAGCACGTTTCAATAAATTTAAACGAAATTCTATGGGGTCTTTGCCCATTGCTTCGGCAACTTCGTCTAAGAAAGATTGCTCTGCGGCTGCGTTGAAATTAGAACGTGGAGCTCTGAAAGCACCAATGGTAATATTAGAAGGAATTTCCCACCCTTCGGCTAAATAATTATCAACTGCTCCAGCAGGGAAACGATTGGCATGAACAGGATTTTCAGGAATACCCCCACCTTTTACATGAAAACCAATCAAATTTTTATTGGCATCCAAGGCAGCTCGATACGTGGCGGTGTACATAGGACGGTAAATTCCGTAGGTCATATCATCCTCACGAGTATAAATGAGTTTGATGGGTACTTTGGCTTTTTGAGAAATAAGCCCAGCTTCTACCATATAATGAGGGTAAGCACGTCGCCCAAAACCACCGCCCATGCGTGTCATTTGGATTTCGATTTTTTCGGCAGATAAACCAAATCTTCTTACGAGCGTCTGTTCTGCGAAATTAGGAGCTTGTAAGGGACCCACAAATAAAGCTTTTTCATCTGTAACATGAGCAAAGAAATTCATCGGTTCCATGCAGTTATGTGCCAAAAACGGTGCATTATAAGTACGCTCAATAACCTGAGTAGCATTTTTGAAAGCCGCTTCTGGGTCGCCATCTTTTCTTAACAATTTGGCTGGCTTTTGAGCATATTCCTTCATTTTTTCTACCTGTGCAATAGTGCTTTCAAGACCTGTGGGCGTAATTTCTTCTTGTTTACGTCCGAAAGCATTTAGTATTTCTTTGGTTTCGGCAATGGGTTCCCAAATGACTTTTAGTTTTTTACGGGCATTCATTACCTCCCAAGTAGTTTTTCCAACAACTACCAGTAGTTCATTGAAGGTTCTGGTTTCGAAAGCCCCTCTTTCAGAACCTTCTTCATATACTTTTATGGTGAAAACATCTTTGATACCTGCCATTTTTAGTGTTAAGGAAGCATCATAAGATTTTAATTTCATTCCAAAAGCTGGTGGATGCTGAATCATGGCAATAAGCATTCCTTCTTGGCGATAATCCAAGCCAAACAATGGTTTTCCAGTGACAATTTTTATTCCTTCAACGTTTTTCTTTGATTTACTTACAATACTAAAATCCTTTACAATCTTAGTTTTTATTACTTTAGGTAAAGGTATTGTAGCAGCTTTAGAAGCTAATTCACCATAATTAGCAGACTTTCCACTTTTTTCATGGAATAATACGCCTGATTTCGTTGTGATTTCTTCCACTGCAACATTCCAAGTTTGAGCCGCCGCTTCTCTGAGCATTTGTCTTGCCGATGCTCCTGCATTGCGAAGAGGTTTCCAATAGGTTCTTACCGACTGACTACCACCTGTAAATTGTCCTCCGAATTTGACATTATCATGAATAGCCATCTCGACTACCACATTTTTCCAATTAGCGTCTAATTCTTCGGCTATTATCATCGGTAATGACGTCATCACATTTTGTCCGAATTCGGGATTAGGACACATGATTTTAATGATATTATCGGGCGTAATTTTAATATATCCAGTAAGTTCATTCCATTGTTCAGGCAAATTTAAATCTGCCATTTTATCGGCTGATTTGAAACTTGACAACCAAGTAAAACTAAGGATTAATCCACCACCTGATAGAGCGGAAGATTTTAAAAATGAACGACGACTTTGTGTTTTCATATATTCCATTTTCATTCAGATTTAAGGGTTAGTTTTAGCGGCAGTTTTGATAGCTTCTTTGATACGTAAGTAAGTACCACAACGACAAATATTTCCACTCATATAAGTATCAATTTCTTCATCTGAAGGCTTTGGATTATCTTTTAACAAGGCAGCTGCACTCATCATTTGTCCTGATTGACAATAGCCGCACTGAGCCACATCGTGTTCGAGCCAAGCTTTTTGTACAGGGTGAGTTCCGTTAGCAGATAATCCTTCAATAGTAGTAATTACTTGTTTCCCGACTGCCGATACAGGTAAGCTACATGAACGAACCGCTGAACCATTCAAATGAACGGTACAAGCTCCACACATTGCCATTCCACAACCAAATTTTGTGCCTGGCATATTCAGATGGTCTCTTAATACCCAAAGAATTGGGGTTGATGGGTCAACATCTATTTGCTGTGTTTTCCCGTTTACTTTTAGCGAATATTTTGCCATGATAAAAAGTTATATCTTAAAAATTTAACAAAATTCCTTAAATAAATCAATAAAAAATAATGTTTTTCAAACCATTTATTACAAAAATCAAACCATATAAATTATAACTGATATACCTATACTTTGTAGAGAGATGTACAATATTCATGGCAATATTTTTTATTTCAATTCCACTTTATTTTTTCTTTCCAAAATTAATCGACCAATCCTAAAAATAATCAGTCCTAATAAGGCACAACCAGCCATAACACCCGTCATTGGTAAACTTGTCCCATTGCTCAGTACGCCTACCAATGCTGCTGAAATTGAACCAATATCCATTTGAATTGCTCCCAATAGTGCTGATGCGCTGCCTGCTTCTTTTGAAAATGGAACTAATGAAAGTGCTGATGAATCGGGGAAGCTAAAACCTTGATTGATATAAAATTATCGAATTGGTTGACATGAAGACCAATAAACGAGCAAGAATTAATTATTCCTAAATTTTACAGGACTCTGCTGAATATGTTTTTTGAAGAAATTATTGAAGTGCGTAACTTCTATAAAACCCAAAGCATAAGCAATTTCTGAGATATTCCACTTACTATGTTTAAGCATAATTTTGGCTTCTTGAAGAATTCGGTCGGCAATAAGTTGAGTTGTTGTTTTAAGCGTTGTTTCTTTAACGGCTCTGTTCAGATGGTTTACATGAACATTTAATTGATTAGCAAAATCAGAAGCCGACCGTAGATTAATACTCGGATGACTTTCATCGATTGGAAATTGACGTTCTAAAAGTTCCAAAAATAGCGTAGATATTCGTTGGGAAGCATTTATATGTGTTTTGTCGTGAGCCGATACGGGTTGCATCTTCATGGCAAAATGAAGTAATTCAAAAACTAAGTTCCGTAATACATCATATTTATGAACATAGTCCGACCGAATTTCGGCATTCATTTTTTCGTAAATAACTCTGGCTTCTTCCGCTTGGATATCTGTCAATTCAAATACGTGAGTCCCACTAGGCTGGAAAACTGAATATTGTCCCAAGTCTCCAAATTTATGAAAGAAGTGAGTATTAAAAATGCAATACTCACCTTCAATAATTCTATCTAAATTTTCACATTTGTAGGGGATATGTGGATTTGAGAAAAATAGAGCCTGTTTTTTAATTGCCACAACTTTATCTGCGTAGCACATTTTTATATCTCCTACTACAAACATGATTTTATAATAATCTCGTCTTTTGTACAGGTTGAACGCATTTAAAAATGCAATTTTGAGTTTAAAATCAATGAATAGTACAATTTTATAACTGTAATTTTGCCAGAAATAATAAATTGATGAAAATTTGAATCTGGTTTTAGGTTTATGTTAACATAAATACTT
>JANXRS010000107.1 GCA_025356745.1 Arcicella sp. | reverse complement strand
ATACGTCATATTAAAGCATCAATATAACTTAGGCAATAGAAAAGTTAAATATACAATTACAAGGCTCAAAGAGATTTTGGCAATTAGTGAAGATGAATATCCACTTTATGGGAATTTTAAACAGAAAATTATCCATAAGGGAATGAAGGACTTAGAAAAACACACAGATTTGATGGTTGTGAAATTAGAAGAGGAGAAAGCAGGAAGGGCAGTAGATTCAGTAATATTTTTTCTGGTAGAGAAAAAAGCTCCACGACAAGTAGAGATTTTAGCTAAACAGCTAAACCGTCAAGTAATTAAATCAAGTAATGGTAACGTTGTAGTTTCAACTCATACATCTGAAAGACAAGAAAATATTGAAGAAATAATAGAGGGGGTAGTAATAGATTCAAAAATTGTTTATCCATCAGTGAAAGAGGATGATTTCACACTATTGTATGAAAAAGTTAAAAAGTATAAAATTTCTAAAACAACATTAAATAAATGGTTAGACGACCTTCCATTAAAGCAAATTAACCTTGGTATTGATTATGTAATTCAAAAGTTAAATGAAGGAGAGAAAATAAAAAATATAGGCGGTTATATGAATAATATGGTTAAGACAACCAGTTTAATCGAAGCCAAGGAAGAGCAAAGGAATAGTACAATTATTCACAAAACAAAAAGTCAAGATCAACAAGCGACCAGACTGCAAGAAGCAGAGCAAGAGCAGAGCAGAAGCAATTTAAAAAAAGCATTTTTCCAAAAAAGAGTTGATTTGATTAATTCGTTGATTGATTCGGAAAATGGACTTACTCAAAAAATCTTGCAACAGTTAAAGAATGAAAACACTTCGGATAAAATAAATTTCTTGGCAGATTTGGCAATGAGCAATTATAAACACCAAAATCATTTAATAGAAAACAGTAAGGAAGAATTTATGTTCAACTTCAACGCAGGGGGGACATTTCAAAGTTATGTATTAGAGAAAATGGGAAATTTATACCCACGTGAATTTAAAACAATTAAAGATATATTTATTCCACAGGCAAAGAGTGTAGGATTAAAAGAGGGTGACTTGCTTTGAGAAAAAGCAAAAAATACTATTAAGGTAGTACAAAAAAAAGGAAAAAATTTAAAGAATCAAGGAAGGCTCTTTCAGATAGAACTTTACTTACTTTTACATTTTTTTCTCCGGTACGTGAGTATAGATGAGATTAAAAATAAGTACCAATTGTAATAAACATTTCATATCCATACAGAGAGTAATAATCGAAATTAATAGTTTTAGCTATGTAAGGCAAGCTATATAACTAATGAATGTAAAACGGTACATATGGCACATCATGTGCACACAGATAGTTCTCTTTTCCAAAACACAACGAACAGTACTTAACTATATGGCATGCAGACGTTTGCGATTGCAACAGGCTTGCAAATAAAACTGCACACAGATGCTTGTAGTAAAAAAACAAAAAACGAGTGTTTCTGCAAACAGCCTTATTTTACGGGTTTTTTGAAGAGAACAAATGAGTAGTTATTGGAAGATTTTCTCAGTAAAGTGCTTACTTTTGCGTTTTTATGTTGAAAGTCCTTTATTGAGCTTAAAACGGTATCGAACGGAGTGATGGTTGGAGTGAATCAAGTGATTCATAAAGTTGATTCAAAGATTCTGATTCATGAGGTTAATTAAAAAAGTTGATTTAAGTGAATCATTGATTCTGATTCAGTTGATTCATCTGGTTCATGAGGCTGATTCATAAAGTTGATTCAAGTGAACCCATTGATTCTGCTACTAAAACAAAAAATTCATAGATTGTGATTTAAGTGAATCAGCAAACATGCCAATACTAAAGTTATCTTCCATTTTTCTAAAAATCACTTTTTAGATTTTGTTTGAGGTTTCACAATTTTATTCTTAACAATCCAATTACTCAAAGTTGCCTCGATAGCTCCGTAACGATTCGCAATAAAACTTTGCTTTGAAGCATTTTGAAGAAGGGCTTCAATTTCCACTTTATAAATATGGTTGCAAGTCCCTTATTGGGCCAAAAATTATTTACTACTGGACATACAGGGCAAAAAATGGTTAACAAACTGGTTAGACTTCCGTAACTTGTTTGCTACCAAACAAAAACCAAGTTATCGTGAAGTCCAATCCAGTTGTATGCCAATTTAGTGAGTATTTTTTAGATTTTA
>JANXRS010000068.1 GCA_025356745.1 Arcicella sp. | reverse complement strand
TTCACTAATTGCCAAAATCTCTTTGAGCCTTGTAATTGTATATTTAACTTTTCTATTGCCTAAGTTATATTGATGCTTTAATATGACGTATAATTTTACTGAATTAGGACTCGTAATTTTGGCAATATTTCTTACATCTATAGTCAAGTATTCCCTTTGTAATTGTAGTAAGTAAGGTTTAAGTTTTGGGTTAAATTTCAGTCTTATACGACTCTGTTCACTTTCCTTTACTGGCTCACTGGTTTCATCTATTAGATGAATTGTGGTTTTATAGACTTCTCCGTCCTCTTTAGTTTCATAAATAACAAATTTTTTATTAAATAGTCTTTCAGATGCATCTCTTACTGCTTCATAATATCTTCCATCATCGCTTAATGAATATAATTTGAGAATATCTTGGGTTCTTAACTCATATTCAATAAAATCATCATCGTCTGGTAAAACCATTGTTAGCAAAGCCATAAAAACCCTAAACTCGTGAATATCCATTTTTGACGTAGCCTCTACGAGTCCTGTTTTTCCCCCTTGCATTCTAATTACATATCTGTCTTGATAGTCTTGTTTTTTTCTAAGAGAATTACTTTTTTTTGCCATTGCTATTGGGATAAAGACTACTTTGTACAAATATACAAATTTTACGAACTATAACAATAACTTTTTTTTGTTATAGTTATAGTTCGTGTCGTGAAATTGGTTATAGTTCTCCGTGAAAATAGTTATAGTTCTCCGTGAAATCGGTTATAGTTCTCCGTGAAATCGGTTATAGTTGTCGTGAAAATGGTTATAGTTACCATTATAATCATTTGATTATAAGCAGGTTATGAAGCCTCTAAACAATAAAAAGAACAAAAATAAATAAAAACAACAAAACAGGTATTCTATTGTTTAATTGCTAAAAATAATAGTATTTAACCTTGATTGATTGAGCTTGATATACTTTATATCTTCTTTCCGTGAAAATGGTTATAGTTAATCATAAAATACAATTGTTCTCAGGGTTTATTTATAAAGATGTTCAACGATTCCGTGAAATTGGTTATAGTTCTCCGTGAAATTGGTTATAGTTATACATTTATAAGATTATTTATAAAGTGACTATAAAGCAGTGATTCAACCAAATTATAAAAATCAATCATTGAGTTTACCGAAAATTTGGATTAAGCAAAAAAGCCAAAAGCCTCAACTATTCTAATATTTGGAGTGCATCAAAATGTGTGGGGCAAATTGTTTTAGTACAATCTTTCAAGATGTTTAGCAGTTTAGCCGAATGATTCTCAATACTTGTATCTAAGATATGATTTTGATTGCCCCACACTTTTTGATGCACTCCTAATATTAAAATTGTTTGGAAGAAGTAATTTTCCAACTCCTAATTGAGCTTCTCATTTCAATTGGAAGAAAAGTAGTGATTTGGATTTGGGGTAATGGAATTAGACCTATTATCTTATTTTTTATCCCTAATTCCCTACAAAAATCATTCAAAATTGTAAATTATTGGATAGGTCAACTAAATAATATTTGTTAATGTATGTAATCTGCTATTAAATCTAAAATACTCTTAACCGATTATTGATAATTCCATTATCATATCATTTATTTGAACGAACAATTCCTATATTGCTGTCTGATGATTTCCCTAACATATTTATGTTTGCAAATTTCCCAAAACACTTTCATAAAAACATACCATTATGCTGAATCCATACTCTCAAAAAAATTATTGGAAAGTATTCACTCTTTTAATAATTTTTGTAAATGTGGCTCTTAACTATACTTGCATAGCCCAAAATGCTAAAAGACCAAATATAGTGTTTATTATGTCGGACGACCATGCCTATCAGGCTATTTCAGCTTATGACCATACCCTTATTGAAACCCCCAATATTGATAGAATTGCAAAAAAAGGTATGCTTTTTACCAATGCTTGTGTAACCAACTCCATTTGTGCGCCATCCAGAGCTACTATTCTTACAGGTAAACACTCTCATAAAAATGGTAAGGTTGATAATGTTTCTGCTTTTGATACCAACAACGTCACTTTTCCCCAATTACTTCAAAAAGCTGGTTATCAAACGGCTATGTTTGGTAAATTACATTTTGGGAATAGTCCAAAAGGCTTTGACCAGTTTAAAATATTACCCGACCAAGGCAATTATTATAATCCAGATTTTATCACTAAGCAGGAAGGTAACATCAAAGTAAGTGGATATGTAACAGATATTATAACAGATATGACGCTCGACTGGCTTCAAAAAGAGCGTAAAAAGGATAAGCCTTTTATGCTTATGTATTTGCATAAAGCTCCGCACCGCTCATGGCTTATGGCTGAAAGGCACATGAAAGCATTCACCCAGAAAAAATTCCTTGAGCCAGCTACTTTATTTGATTCACACGAAGGAATGCCCGCTGCCGAAGTTGCCCAAATGAACATACATGGCAATATGGGCTGGGCAGGCGATAGCAAAGTAAATCCTGAAATAATGGATGAATTAGGTTTAAAGGAAATTGGCGTGGATAAAATAAGGTATAAAGCCGAAATTGGCAGACTGGATACCCCTCAAAAAGCGAATTTTGATGCTGCCTATAAGCCTGTTATGGATGAATTTAAAAAACGGTATCCAACCATGACAGATAAGGACCTTGCTAAATGGCAATACCAAAGATATATGCAAGATTACCTCGGAACTATCAAATCTGTGGACGAAAATGTAGGTCGAGTGCTTGACTATTTAGAAGCAAATAATTTAATGGATAACACCATCATTGTTTATACTTCTGACCAAGGTTTTTATTTGGGTGAGCATGGCTGGTTTGACAAGCGTTTTGTCTATGACCAAAGTTTTAAAACACCATTACTTATTTCATGGGGAAATCACATCAAAGCAGGTAGTAAATCCGATGTCTTGGTACAGAACCTTGATTTTGCTCAAACATTTTTAGACATAGCCGGTGTAAAGCAACCTGCCGATATGCAGGGTAAAAGTTTGTTGCCTGTGCTAACGGGTAATATGAAAAATTGGAAAAGAGATGCCGTATATTACCATTATTATGAGCATCCTTCAGAGCATAATGTCAACCGACACTATGCCGCCGAGTGCATCAAAAAGTGTGGGGCAATCAGATTTATGTTTTTAAAGAATCATTTAAGGATAGCCAATTGAACTCAATAATTTTTTAATTAAGTAAGGAGTAAATAATAAGTTGGTCAATCTCTACCTTTTATTAGGTAGTTCCATTTAGGTCTTTTATCATCGAAAGTAACATAATTTTTGATATTATCTTTAAATTTCTGACTGACCTCTCTTTTGTTTAAATATTGCTTTTGGT
>JANXRS010000040.1 GCA_025356745.1 Arcicella sp. | reverse complement strand
TTTGTTGCCGATGAAATCAAACACGCTCTTCATGATGAATTGGAAAAGTTGGGAATCAAAATGGGTAAAATGATGCAAATGTTACGTATTGCCATCATGGGAACAGGAACGGGACCAGATTTGATGCTTTCAATGGAAATAATGGGGAAAGAGGAAGTGAATTTAAGATTAGAAAAGGCTTTGGCAGAATTACCAAACTTATAATAAATAATAAAATCATGGCTAAGAAAAAAGAAGTAAAAAAAGAAGAACTTCCTAAAGTCCACAAAGACCTTGAAGGATTCGATATTTCCATAAACACTTTCGGTGAGATTAATCGCTCGATTGACATTGAGAAAATCAATGCATTTTTGAATAAAAATATGGATGATAAGAAATTGAGAAATAGAAACGAAAAATGAATATAGATCAAGCTTCACTACAAAAAATAGCTCATCTCGCCCGTTTAGAGATGCCCGAATCTGCCGAAAAAGAAATGATGGATTCGCTTAATTCGGTTTTGACTTGGATGGAAGAGTTGAATGAAATTGATACGGATAATGTGAAGCCTTTGACACACATGAGTCTGGAAATCAATGCCTTTCGTGAAGATAAAGTTATTCCAAACATCAGTCGTGAACAAGGCTTGAAGAATGCTCCGAAACATGATGGGATGTATTTTAGCGTTCCGAAGGTGATGGATTCATAGTTATTAGTTACTGGTTATTAGTTACTCTGAAATAACTAATAACCAGTATTCAATCAACGATAATATTCTAACGCCTTCTTCATCTCCGCTTTTGATACTGAAATATCGTACCCACATTTTCCTGCTCCTTCCAAAAGTGAAAATCTAACTTCTTTTCCTTTATTTTTCTTGTCTTGTGCTGTCAAAGCAATGATTGATTCAATATCTACTTCTTTAATAGTGGCTTTTCCATAAACTGAAAAAATAAATTCTTCGATGTTTTCCAAAGTCTTTTGGTCAATCATGTTACGTTTAAAAGAAATAAAAGCTTCGCAAATCATTCCTGCGGCAATAGCTTCTCCATGAAGTAAATGAAGTTTTGGTTTTCCCAAGAAATACGTCTCAATGGCGTGTCCAAGAGTATGTCCAAAATTTAGTATTTTTCTAATACCCTTTTCTGTTGGGTCTTCCGCTACAATTTGCTGTTTGATGGCTACTGAGTGAGCAATTAAATCCTTCAACTCTTGTTCTTCAAAGTCTTTTCTACGTATTTCTTCCCACTTTTTGCCATCCATTATTAGACAATGTTTAATCACTTCGGCAAAACCCGAACGTAATTCGTTATACGATAAAGTCTTTAAAAAATCAGCATCAATTAACACCGTATTGGGAATTTGAAAAACACCAATATGATTTTTAAATCCTTGAAAATCAATGCCCAACTTTCCTCCTACGCTGGCATCAACCTGGGAAAGTAAGGTTGTTGGAATCTGTATAAAATCAATGCCTCTTTTATACGTTGAAGCACAAAAACCTCCCATATCACCAATAACTCCTCCTCCCAAATTAATCACTAAACTATGACGGTCTAATTCATTATCGGTCATGGCTTGCCAAATCTTCTGACAGGTATCTAAATTCTTCTCGGATTCACCCGATTTAATTCTTACTAAATTATGTTTTGGCAAGAGGGGCTTAATCGTCGGATAGCAATATTTGAAGGTATTTTCATCCACAATTACTTGAATTTTTGTGTATGGATTTGCACTTAAAAATGCAGGAAGACTTTCGGAAATTGGAGAAATTTGGACAGACATAGTTTTCAGTTATCAGTAATCAGTTATCAGTTATCAGTAATCAATCTTGACTTTTAACTTTTCTCAAAATTACCCAATAATTTTATCATTCTAAAATCAAAGAATCCGTTTTACTATATTTTGGTATTTTTCTAATAATTCATTATCAGGTAAAATTTCTGTAATTAAATAATCTACTTCATCAGATGAACCTACTTGTAAACGAAGCGTCGAATTCAATTTTTCCGAAATCATAGGGGTAATTTTATCAATTGTAAAATACTTTGATAAAAACACACTTTTAAAATATTTTTGATTAATTTATTTAATTGTTCATTCATTAACTGCATGAATTTACTTGTTTTAAAATTATTATTTTTTGTAAATTGCAAAAATCGGCATTACATTCATTTACTTTATAAAAAGGTATATACTAAATATCAATTTAACAAATATCCCTTCAATACAAACACATTACCAGAAAAAAGGGCTAGCATATTTTCGCCTTTTTTGGGTTTTGGCTTGATAATTCAACAAAATTTTCTGATTTTAGTAGTATAATTCATCCAATATCTTTTATTTGTTCATTAAATTGGCAAGATTACAATTTATGTAATTATTTGTTTATCAGATACTTGCAATTAGTTTTCAGTCATTTTTTTTGCATAAGGTCATGTTTTCATTAGATTTTCGAGCCATTGTGTTCCTAAATTCAGAGACAGAATTCTTCTAA
>JANXRS010000029.1 GCA_025356745.1 Arcicella sp. | reverse complement strand
ATAATTTTATCTATAAATTGCCACTGAGAATCGGTGAAGTCGGAAAAACTTGTCTGCATTATCTTTGTTATTTTGGTCGATAACAAGATAGGCCGATTCTCACTTTTTACCTAATTTCTATAATTCCAAAACAAACTCTAAACAAAATACGTATTTATTACCCTTAAATCGTCAAAGAAATAAAAGTAGAATGAATTTTATTTTTCATCAAAATTTATTTTGGAAAGGCTTTGAAACCGATATTCTCAAAAATACTTTTATTCCCGATGAATACACGATTGGACTACTAAAAGTGCAAGATGGTAAATATGAAATTCAATATAGTAATACAAAAATTAAATTATAAGAAAATTCTCAATGTTCAATAATTAATGCTCAATTTTCAAGTAAAAAAATCTACAATATTAATATGAACTTTTCAGATTGAAATCATAAAAAATAGCATAGGATTCCAAAGTGGGATTATTTTATAGTTGCTAAACTTAAAAAATAACCATCAAATCGCCATCCACAACGATATTTCTCCGTATTAAAGCTTCCATCGGTTGCCGAGTTTGTGGACGAATGCCAATCCAAACGACTTTGCTAGATTGAGGAAAATTGCCAAACAAATCCTTGAAAGTTTCTGAGGTTGATGTTAGCATTTCTGAGGGATTTGATTGATGATTATGTTCCTTGTTGTGATGTCTGTGTCTCCACAGAAAATGGCATATAAATATCAGATTGGTTATTTTTGAAAACACATACAATAACATAAAGTCTATATGAAAACCCAGAGAATAACGATTGCTATGGCATGATTTTTTAGTAACCTCTTTTAAAAATATGTTAGTAAATAGTGTGCTTATTCTTTTTACCAGAGAAAAACCCCAAAGTTGCTATTCAAACTCATAAGGCTTTAAAACAGTATTAGGACTTAATTGCCGCTTAGAATCTGAAAGGTTCACGTTAAGTTAACACTTTTTTATTTCCTTTTTAGTTGAAAATTGAACAATAAACATGGCAAATTTAAAGTTAAAAAAATGGTGTTTACCTCTAGAAACCTTGCAAACTCAGCCCTATGGCTACTTTTTTTAATAACAGTCGTTCCAATTGGTATATTGGCAATGTATAATCATCCATCTGTTGCTGATGATTATTGTTTTGCCTACATGACCCGTGATCATGGTTTCTGGCAAGCCCAAAAATTCTATTATGATGGTTGGTCAGGAAGATATATTTCTAACATGATTTTTCATGCAACCCCTTTAGCTTATGGCATTTTTTGGTTTGTTAAAGTAATGCCTTTCTTGATTTTTGGACTATTATTTCATGCTTCTTATTCTTTCATTGGTGAGGTATTAAAGCCAACATGGCAACATAAATTATTACTCACCATAACCTTCATAAGCATTTTTATCATCTTTTCATCATCCGTTGTAGATACTTTTTACTGGTACACCTCTGTTTTTATTTTTCCAACTTCTCTCTGTTTTTTCTTATATTTAATCGTTATAATTTTACGGTACTATCAGTTTCAGTATAAACGTATTAAATATTGGATTGCTTTATTAGCAGCCACTTTGGTTTTCTTGGTTGTAGGCTCAAATGAAGTAATGATGCTCTTTACGATTGCCTTTTTAGGGATAGTTTGGGGTTATCTTCTATTATTTGAAAAGCGTTTTGATACTTTAATTTTTGTCTTAATGTTAATTGGATTATATTTTGCTTATTTTTGGGTAATCCAAGCAAAGGGTAATCAAGTACGCATGGTTGGCGGAAATATTTTGGGTGGAGCAATTCAACAATCATTAATAGATGCTTTGAAATCAACCTTTGTAAATTCTATAAAATGGACAGGAGTTTTAATGTTCCTTGCTGTATCGTATTCAATATTTTTTCTTAAAAAATATTACCCACAAATGCCCTCTAATATCTTCAAAATAAAGATTTTGATACCAATTTTAGGATTATTTGTTTTAATTTTTATGATGTTTTTTGTAATACATTATGGTAATGATATGGGAGTTCCTGACCGTGTTAAAAACATTATTTTTGCTATTTATACACTTGGTTTTTTCTACATTGTGACCATTGCTCATTTTGCTTATCTAAACGAAATCAGAAAGATTCAGAATGAATGGCTAGGAATTATAATAATTATCGTGGCAGTTATGGTTTCCATTTATTTTAGTGGTCAAAATTTAAAAACTATGTACACTGATGTAGGGCTTGGAATTGCTAAGCGATATGACCAAGAAATGACCCAGCGTTATGCCCAAATTAGAGAAAGTAAAAGCGATAGCATCTACCTTGCTCCGCTAAAAAATATTCCCAAATCATTGTGTTTTGACGAAATAAAAACCAATGAAAAACATCTTTGGAATAAATGCTACGCTACTTATTTTGAGAAAAAAGTGATAATTTTGAAAGAGTAAACTAACAATATGCAAGAAGCCCAAAACCTATTTATCTCCATCATTATTCCTTGTTTTAATGAAGAACAAGTTATCTCGCATACCTACGAACGAGTAGACAAAACCATACAAAGTTTCAAGCATGGTGGCTATGAATTAATTTTTATAAATGACGGTAGTCGAGATAAAACACTGGAAATCTTACGAGGAATTTCTCAAAAAGACTCACATGTAAAAATTTTAAGTTTTTCAAGAAATTTTGGTCATCAGCCCGCTGTTACTGCTGGGATAAATATTTGTTTAGGAGACATTGCCATCATTATTGATGCCGACCTTCAAGACCCGCCAGAATTATTCCCCGAAATGGTAAAAATCTACCTTGAACAGAATGCCAACGTGGTTTACGGTTTGCGAAAGGGACGAAAAGGAGAGACGTTTTTCAAGAGAATTTCAGCAAAATATTTCTATAAAACCATCAATTTTTTGTCAGATACTCCTCTTCCTGTAGATACGGGAGATTTTCGTTTAATTGATAAGCACGTGATAGAGGCGTTCAAAAGTTTACCCGAAAAGAATAAATATATTCGTGGATTAATCTCTTGGATTGGTTTTAAACAAGTGCCTGTGCTATATGTGAGGGAAGAGCGTTTTGCAGGAGAGACAAAATATCCGCTCTCGAAAATGATAAAATTTGCTTCCACGAGCCTTTTATATTTTAGTAAAAAACCTTTGAAATTAGCCCTCACCATAGGTTTAATCAGTATTATCATTGGAATTGGTTTAGCAATTTGGGTAATTACGGGCTTACTATATCGAACAAATAGCATCGTACCAGGTTGGGCGTCAACGATTATTGCCCTCATTTTTTTCGGAGGAATTCAACTTTTGACGATTGGCGTTTTGGGGGAATATTTGGGAAATATGTTCGAGGAAATTAAGAACCGACCTGAGTACATTATTCATGAAAAAATTAACTTTTAAATAATAGGCGTTAGGGGTTTGTTTTGGGTTTTAGGGGTGATTTACCTAAAACTTGACATTTAACACTTAACACTTACACCTTATCTCTTGAAAAAAACATTAACTCAGATAGCTATTATTCTACCTATCTTTTTTTTTATATTAATGCTTTTCACGTATGCCGTGAATGTGCCTTGGATGGATGACACAGAAGTTTTTCCTGATTTTTTGGATAAATTTTTAGCATCTCAAACATTTGATGAAAGAATATGGCTACTATTAAAGCCCAATAATGAACATCGGGTGGTTTATGCCAAAATCTTGACCCTTATTCATTATGCGATTACGGGAACACTCAATATGAAAGTCCTTACCATATTATCAAATGTCACGCTCATTGGAATATTGTGGATTTTTTGGAAAGTAATCAAAGAACAAAAAATATCTGCAACTTATTTTCTGCCAATCCCTTTCTTTTTATTACAACCTCAATATTATCTAACCAGCCTTTGGACAATTACAGGTCTTCAACATCAGCCAGTAATTTTCTTTGGTTTATTAGGAATGTACTTACTGTCGAAAAATACAAATAAAACTCTTTTCATATCAATAATTGTTGTTCTATTCAACAGTTTCACCATGAGTAATGGCTTGTTTTATTGGATAGTAGGAATGATGATTTTAGTCTTACAAGGTCGCTACAAAATATTGATTTTATGGACAATCCTTACAATAACTACTTTCAAACTATATTTTTATAAATTTGACCAAGGAGCGAACACCCAAGGTTTTGATTATTTCTTTAAAAATCCGCATGAAAGTTTCTTTGGTTTTTTTACCTATCTGGGAGGAAGTTTTGATTTCTTAACACTTCAACCCATTTTGATACGTTCAATAATTCCGACAATCGTAGGCTTTATTTTGGTAGGAATCTCTATTTGGTGGATATTTTCAAATTTTTTTTTCAGTAAGGAAAATTTTTCTCCCCTCCTTCTTTGGGAGAAATTACAGCAGAAATTCAATCAAGAACCTACTAATTACATCATCTTTGGTCTTTTTCTGTTCGTGATAATCAATGCCTCAATAATTGCTATTTTGCGTCCAAGATTTGGCTATTTTGTGATGTTGGTGGGTAATTATAAAATATATCCAGCTTTATTTTTATCAATCGTTTATATAATGGTATTAACAGGGTGGTTGAAATTTCAGAAAAGTCAGAAATATTTCAACTGGATATTGATTGGAAGTGTAGTTTTTAATCTAGTATCTTATCTTAAATTTTTGCCCGAAGTTCACGAGCGTAGAAAAGATTTGTTGGTCCGGGTTTTTAATCAAGAATATAATCAAATTGGTTTGGGACCAATGGTTGGCTCAGATTTTGACCGATACGTACAAACTGTAATAGGTCGTCTGATTCCAATGGGAATTTATCAATATCCTAAAACAATTTTTACTAATTCTGAAAAAGAAATATTGGCAAAATTTCCTGACAATCAACCTATCAAGATTGAAATTTTGAAAATAAATAATAAAGTTTTTGTTGCCAGTAAAGACCTCCCGATAGGAATTGGGATTAATGATGGTGTGTATTTACTCTTAAAATCAGCTAAAAAGACCTACCTAATTTATCAAAAACGTAATTTTTCAGCGTTCTTTAAAAAGGAAATAGCCATACAAATTCCTCCGCAGTATCTTATTCCAGATACTTATCAAATTGGAATTTTGTGGATAAATGGTGATACAAAAAAAGTCTTTAATGCTAATGAGTCCATTGTTGTTAATAACTAATTACTATTCATTTCGTATCTTTGAACTATAATTTGTTTAAAATATACTACCTTGAACAAGCACCAAATATCAATTGTTGCCCCTCTATACAATGAAAATGAAACCTTTTCACATCTAATCAAAAGATTGAATGAGGTCATGGATTCGTCAGATTTAAAGATTGAAATTGTATTAATTGATGATGGAAGTCGTGATAATACCGCCCAATTAATGCAAGAAATTGCCCTGTCAGATGAGCGTTATCATTGTATTTTTTTGGCAAGAAATCATGGACATCAATTAGCTTTAACCGCTGGTTTAGCTCATGCGAGAGGCACAGAAGGCGTGATGGTCATTGATGGAGATTTGCAAGATCCGCCCGAACTTTTACTTGAATTTTATCCATATTTACAACAAGGAAATGATGTAGTGTATGCGGTAAGAAAAAAGCGAAAAGAAAGTTTTTTGAAGCGTACAGCCTATTTTTTGTTTTATAGAATTCTAAAAAGTATTTCTTATATTGATATTCCCTTAGACAGTGGAGACTTTGCATTAATGAGCCGAAGAGTGGTCAATATTATGAACAAAATGCCTGAAGAAAGTCGTTATTTGCGAGGGATGCGCACATGGGTAGGCTTCAAGCAAATAGGCGTAGAATATGAACGTTCAGAACGCCAAGCAGGGGAATCTAAATATTCGTTTTCGATGTTGTTTAAATTGGCTTATAACGGGATTTTTAATTTTAGTGAATTCCCAATTAAGTTTGTTTCTCGTTTAGGTGTGTTGGCAATTTTGATTTCTTTGATTTACTTTTTGAGCGTTGTTATCAAAAAATTCTTTTTTCAAGAAGTTATTGAGGGTTTTACCTCCCTTTTATTCATTATTATTTTGTTCAGTGGCGTACAATTATTTGCTTTGGGTGTGATTGGAGAATATGTTTTGAGAGTATTTTTTCAGTCGAAAAATAGACCACTT
>JANXRS010000003.1 GCA_025356745.1 Arcicella sp. | reverse complement strand
AAGTATTTATGTTAACATAAACCTAAAACCAGATTCAAATTTTCATCAATTTATTATTTCTGGCAAAATTACAGTTATAAAATTGTACTATTCATTGATTTTAAACTCAAAATTGCATTTTTAAATGCGTTCAACCTGTCTGAATTAGGAATATTTTGCGGAATAAAATTATCTTTCATTACAAACTGTGCATTTGCCCAATTGGAATAAGACCTGTTAAATCCTTTTTCTTCGATAGTTACCAAAAGCCCCAAACGTTTAATGCCTATCAAATCAACCTTTATTGTTTTTGGTTCATCACCTAAATTCATTTCACCACTTTCAAACAAAATTTTTCTATCACCAATCACATAAAATCTGAGGGGTAAATCTTTTACGCCTTTATCATCCACACCCACGACCGCCGAAAATTCTGCGGCGTGACCGTCTAAATAAAAAGACAAAACACTGGTCGAACTTACACCCACGCCGTGTTTAAAAAGTTTGCCATTCATGCGAATCGAATCACCACCTGCATTTGTTTTGGCCGAAACCGAAGGAATTCCTTCCGAAAATGATTTTATAATTAAATCATCTAACCACACTATCTTAGCTTTTTGGGCAAAAATGCCAGAACTAAAACACACGTAGATAAATAAAAATGAGAGTGTTTTTTTCATTGAATCTTTCATTAAATCTTATTTTTCAGCAATCATAGTCAAAACCGCTTTATCGCTCCATTCTTGTCCATGTCCAGCCATTGCCGTAAACGAAATCTTGGCATCTGATTTTGGGTTTTCTGTTTTATCTATAAACTTTTGTAAAAATTTTGTGGCTACATTTGAGTAAAGCCCATCCCTATCGCCCATCCAAATCCATATTTTCTCCTGTAATTTAGGGCCAAGAGTTGTCCAGTTTTTTCTAAAACCTTCTTTAAATCATACTTTTCCCACTGTTTGGCAATGTTGTGGTCGATTTTTCCAGTGATAGGGTCAAACATTAATGAAGGTAAACTATCATTACCTTTTGGGCCAAAAACTGCATTATATGCACCAAATTGCCCACCCGAAACTAAGGTATTACCTGTTCAGCTATTTAAGTTTTCACCCGCAATCCAATCTTTCATCGAAAAAAATGGTTCTCCATAAATTGTTCTTCGCCCAGATTGTAAGTAACCGTAACGATTATAAAAAATGGATTCATCTTCGTAAATATTAATCAATCCATAATGTTCAAAATCAACAGGGTCGGGGCTATATGACCACGTTCAATCGAAAAAATCAGGGTAAAGAATTTGTAGAGCCAAAGAAACCCAGCCACCCGTTAAATTGCCTGTCAAAAAACGCATTTTTGAATCTGCTTTGTAGCGAACTTGTTTTTCAATTTCAGGGATTAACTCTTCTGTCAATGCTTTGCCACAGGGACCATTATTTTCGGAATCGACTTGATAGGTATCGCCATAAGGGTCTTGTGAATCAAGAAAGACATAAATGATTTGGGGTGCTGTTTTTGTAAACCACCAATCTGTAAAATCTTTATTATTTATCAAGCCATTGATAGCCGTGTAACGGCCATTCAAACCTGCTGCTCGGTAACAAATCGGGTAAGTTTTATCAGGATTTTCAAAATAACCAGATGGCAGTAAAATTGACGCCTTTAAAAAACGTGGTTTACCCGAAAACTCTGAAAGAAATTTGCTCTTTATTTCGACTGATTTTACGAATTCATGCTTAACAATAGTAGCTGGTGGAATAATTTTATTTAATGTAAGATTGTATTGAATGTTATTAGAAAACGATACAGAGTCTATATTACTGTACAAATTTCCTGCTACATTTTCTTGACCATCGTCTATATTTTGCTTGTTAACAACCTGAAAATAGTACTTGTCCGAAGCGTTCGGTTTTAGTTTATCTAAGCCAATATTTAAAACATTTTTATCTTTTGAGTCAAGAACAAAAGGCAAATTAGCATCCCAATGTTGAGGAGTTACGCCAAAAGTGATTTCTGAACGAAGGCGTGGTTCTCGTTCATTTTGCTTGGTAACGTGCAAAAACAATCGTCCGCCTTTAATGAAATTTTGTTGGTTTTTGGGCGAAACGTCCACCATTACTTTCCAAGGAGTTGCTTCTTGGGTATAAGCAAAACTGCCTATCAGAATTAGAAACAAGGAAACGATGTTTAACCTTTTCATACTATTTGTCTATTTAAAAATTCTGGATTCATAATTTATTAATTCCCATTTATGAAAATCTCTATCTACTGATTTGCCATCAACAGATTGTATGACCCATTTATTTTGAGGGGTATTGACATCATAATTGATAATTTGGCCATCAGGGAATTGAAATTGGGTTTTTAATTGCTCATCATTCGGATTGAATTTTTCAAGATTTGCCAATAATTCTTCGGCTTTCGTGTCTTCAAAAACCAGCATCAAACCTATATCTTCGGCAGCATAAACTGCGATTTTGACATTGTTATTTCCTTCATAAACCGCCCAACTGTTTCTTTTTATA
The DNA here is from genome assembly GCA_025356745.1 of Arcicella sp. GTDB lineage: Bacteria > Bacteroidota > Bacteroidia > Cytophagales > Spirosomataceae > Arcicella. The sequence continues at coordinate 16,084 of JANXRS010000003.1, read as the reverse complement.
ACGGGCTTAAACCCTTCTGGCACAAAGACTTTGCCCGAAGCACAAGCAAAGTTTTTATAAACACCCGTATTGTTCCATTTCATAAAATCATTTCCTCTTCCTGTCAAATGAAAGGTTTCGGGTAGTTTATCGGCTTTGTCATTTAGAAAAAGCATAGTTGGTCGTGCTATAACCAATGAGTGTTTGCCTTGATTGGCTCCACCTGCCGAAAGCAAAAAGTGTTTGCCTGCTGTGAATATTTCAGGGCAAGATTTTTTGCCATGACCTAATTTTATGAAATAGCCGCTGCCTTTGTTAAAAATTACCTCTACCACTTTATCAGCAGGTCGATATGGCATACACGAACCCACCAAGGCATGAACTTCTGCGTTTGAAATATCTGTATTAAATGGCTCAATGGGGGCATAACTCAACCAAGCTTTGACGAAAACAGACTGATAGTCAGTGGTTAACTCTTGAATTTTGGCTTTTTCGTACCGCCTACGCATGGGTGGATAATGCTTCAACTTGTAAGCTCCCATGGCATAAGTCCAGTTCATGTAATCCAATACGTTACGAGCTTCGGTGCTTACCTTTTCGGAAGCAAAAGCCTCTAAATTAAGCAAAGCAGCAATGGTATAACCAATGTACGGGATAGAATTGTATTCGTATAAGCCATTGGTTTTCATGTGGTTTAAATAAGCCAAAATCTTATTTTCCATGCCGTTTGCGACGTTGTCGTAGGTAGGCGACAAATCGCCATGAAGCATCTGCCAACGATTTTTTAAGTAGCGAGAGCCTTCGGTCATCAAAATATGATTTTCGGTATCGGCCACTAAACCCAATGTACGGGGCGTGGCCCGTCGGTATTTTCCACCTTCTTCTGTGAGCAATGTATTTATTAAATGCTCTTTTGTTTTGGGGTATAGCAAATCAGGTTGATTGTCGAACAAAAACAGGATGGTGGTCAAGGGCATGAGCGTAAAATCATAATCGCCTTTGGGATTCAATGCCCAATGCGAACCCGTAACGCCCCGAACTTTCATTTGTTGGATTGCATTGTTTACGGCCTCAATGTCTTGTTTCAGAAGCAATTTTGCGAGCAAAATTCTGGGCGTATTGCCCCTTTCACTCAATTTATCGAAATTAATTTTTTTACTGGCAAACGATTGATATACCTTATTGGCAAGAGTTGATTCTGTGTTCCAAATCAGTGTTCGTTGCTGAGGTATTTCTGTGCTTTGACAATGACCATTTTTAGATAAAATGGTTATTGTAATTATCAAAATTGACTTAATTGTTTTGTTCATTTTATTTCAATGTCATCGAAGGTGGTGCTTGCTCAGGTTTACTTCCCCATGATTTATTGGGTTTTGCTGCCATATTTAAAGTCAATTTTCCGCCTTTTACAACTTTTTCATGCAATATCCAAGGTTTATCTAATGATTGACCGTTTAATTGTGCTGATTGAATATAAAGGTTTTTGGGTGAATTATTCTTTGCTTCAATCACAAATTTTCCGCCAGAATAATATTTTGGGTTCAATTTGAAAGTGATTTTATTAAAAATTGGGCTACTGATTTCGTAAAATGGTTCTGGACTTGTACCGCCATTGGTAGAAAAAATACCAGATTTCATTAAAACTGAAAGGCTACCCATCAAACCTTGGTCTTCGTCGCCACTGTAACCAAACTGAGGCGAAAGGTCGCTATAAACTTTGTCTATTACTTGTCGAGACCAATATTGTGTGAGCCATGGCGCCCCCGAATAATTGAACAAAAAGGCAGTTTGAAGACTCGGCTGATTTCCATAATTGATATAAACTCGACGTAATTCTTCCAAGGTTTCTTTGTCGTGCGATTTGCCCGAAACAAAATCGTGTTTTTGGGCTTTTTGAAAAGAGCTATTTAGTTTTGTTGTAAATGCTTCTCGGCTTCCCATCAAATTGATTAAGCCTTGTACATCGTGTGGTACAAACCATGTAAATTGAGCAGCATTGCCTTCTTCCCAACCATTGTCGTAGCGTAAAATATCGACAGGTTCTGCCCATTTTCCATCTAAATTTCTATTCCACATCCAACCAATATCGGCGTTCCAAATATTTTTGTAATTGGTTGTACGCTTCATAAAAAGCTCATAATCATCGTTTTTGCCTAATTTTTTAGCCATTTGTGCTAAACTATAATCTTGATACGCATATTCTAATGTCTGTGTAGAACCATCTTGATGAAATCCATATTTGATTTTGCTCAGTGGATGCGGAACGTAGCCACGCTCCATGTAATATTCGATACCACCACCTTTAAAAGTATTGTGTTCATAACCTGCTTTACTCATCATCCCGCCTGGAAAATGATTTTTACGTAATCCTTCGTAGGCTTTTTCAATGTCAAAACCTTTTATTCCTTTCAAATAAGCACTAACAATAAAAGGCGTTGTAGCTGCACCTGTCATTACATAGGTATAATTACCGCCCGCTGGGCCCCGTGGAATAAGTCCACCATCTTGGTACATCATCACCATCGAATTGACAAAAGACTCGGTAACTTCAGGATATACCAAATGCCAAAGTGTGTTGATTGTCCATTGAGCTCCCCAAAATGAGTCAGAATTATGATGATTGTATTTAGGTTTTCCTTTTTCATCTAAAGGAATTTGTCCAATGCGGCGTTCAGCACCTGTCATATCCGAATATTTACCATTTTCGTCCGAAATGATGCGTCTTCCTTGTAAAGCGTGCCATAAATCGGTGTAAAAACGTCTTTTTTCAATAGTTGTTCCGCCCTCAACTTCTATTCTACTCAACCATTTATTCCAATCTTCTCTGCTTTCTTTTACCGCTTTTTCAAAATTCCAATGCGATAGTTCACTTATCAGATTCAATCTTGCTTGCTCTTCACTTACGTAAGAAATGGCTACTTTCATTTTTCTAACTTCACCTGTTTGTGTGGAAAAATTGATATATGCCCCAACTTTTTCACCTTCAATGGTCTTGTTTATGTCCTCTAATTGTCCTTTTCGCCACCCTTTCAGCGAATCAAAAGGTTTATCAAATTGAGCTACAAAGAAAACCGTGAGTGTTTTTGGACGACGAACAGTCGAGGCCATAATAGCATAACCTTCAATTTCTTGATTACTTACCTTTTTTACAAATCCTTTTTGAGTATCAGAAGGACCAAGAAAAGTTGAAAAATCGAAAAGAATTTGACTTTGAGCTGATTTTGGAAAAGTGTATTTATGAAAACCAACCCGAGTAGTTGATGTCAGTTCTGCCGTAATTCCATAAGCATCTAAAACGACTTTATGATACCCTGCTTTGATTACTTCATTTTCATGGGAAAACTTTGAGCCATATTGATTTGAGCCTAAATGTCCCTTAAAATCACCCGTTGTGGGCATAACCGGAATACCCGATAATTGCCAGCAATGTACATGACTAAAACACTTGATGCTGTCTTTTTCATAACGGTAGCCCGCATTCCAATCAGAATCAATGGCGTTATCGGGACTCAAATTTACCATACCGAAAGGTCGAGTAGCCGAATTGAAAAAGAACCAACGAGAATTTGCAGCATCTAACAAAGGATAAACCAAATCAACGGGCTGAACTTTGGTTTTTTGAGCGAAAGAAATTGTTGTACTCGTCAAGATAAAAATGATGAGAAATTTTGAAAAATATGGCGATTTATTCATTGCGTAAATTTGATTTTCTTAAAAAATTATTCTTTCAACCATGTCAATTGCTTCCAATAACTTGGACCTTCGTTGGTTTGATTGATTCCATTGGTGCTTCGACCGTTTTTGAGATAATTTGTCAATATATCGGTAAGTTGTTTTACAAGTTCTGGGTGCTTTTTATATACATTCTGGGTTTCGCCAATATCGCTCAATAAATCATATAATTGAATGTTAGGTAATGTTTTAGCCTCTTCGCTGTTTTCTTTGGGCTTACTATTCCCTCCTGAGTGCGAACACATAATAAGTTTCCAATTGTCTTTTCTAATGGCAAAAAAACCATTTGATGAATGATGTACAATGACTTCACGTTTGGCAAAACTTGTCCGTTTACCTGTAATTTCGCTTAAAAAGCTAAAACTATCCTCTGCTGTTCTATCATCCAATTTGACATTATTTAATTCGGCAATGGTTCTAAAAAAATCAGTTGAACTAACCAATTGATTACTTACTTTCGTTTTTTTGAGATTTTCACCCCAAGAAACAATAAATGGCACCCGATGCCCCCCTTCAAAAATATCAGTTTTTACTCCACGGTACATCATTGAGGGATTATGACCTTTGCGAAGTTGTGCCTGCAAATCTGCTGGATTGGCAAAACCATTATCAGAGGTAAAAATGATGATTGTATTTTCATAAATCCCATTTTTTTTGAGCGTTTCAACCACTTGCTTTACCACATCATCGACCATAAGCACAAAATCGCCGTAGGGTGAAACATTACTTTTACCAACAAATTTTCCAATCGGTAAAATGGGCGTGTGCGGAGCAGCCAACGGAAAATAGAGAAAAAATGGTTTGTCTTTTTTTGCATTCTCATTTATGAATGCAACGGCTTTCTCAGTAAATTCCCCCAAAACCTCTTCTGGTTTGAAATCTGGGGCAGAAATTCCCGCTCTGAAAAGTTCAATACCCGTTCGCCCTAAACATGTATCTTTCGGTACGGCTGTACAAAAACCATTTTCAACATAGGCATAAGGTGGCATATCCAATGAGGAAGGAATACAAAAAGAATAATCAAAGCCTCTTTTATTTGGACCATTTTGTACTTGCTTTGCAAAATCAACTTTCTTTTCGCCTGCTTCTATATTTCCCCAATTCCATCCCAAGTGCCATTTCCCAACAATGCCAGTATTATACCCTTGCTTTTGCAAAAATGAGGCAACCGTTTCTCTTTTTGGATCTATCAAAGGCGTGTCATACCCGTGTAAAACACCGCTTTTGAGAGTCGTTCGCCAATTATATCGACCAGTCATAATTCCATAACGTGTAGGAGTACAAACAGATGAAGTTGTGTGTGCATCTGTAAATCGAACGCCATTTTTTGCCAATTGGTCAATAAATGGGGTGATAATTTTACCATTCTGGTTATAGACCGACACATCGCCTATTCCTAAATCGTCGGCAAGGATATAAACAATATTCGGTTTTTGAGCAAAATTGTTTGAGACGATACTCAGACAAATGAGCGTAAAAAGAAGAAGTTCTTTTTTCATGTTTTTATACTAAATAATTTATTTGGAAAAAGAATAAGGCAGAGACTTTTTAGCAACCCCTCGCTTAAAATTTGGTTCATAAATTGTCACTTTATGATAATTTGATTATATGCTTAAATGGCGTAAAGTCTGTCAAATATACTGTGGGGGCTTCCATGGCAGGCAAAGCTCCTCTTAGTTGCACACCTTTATGTTCCATTTTGCCTGGGCCAAAACTTATCGAATCATTTCCAACTGTATAAGTGCCATTATCGCCCGAAAACAAATACGCATTGTCTCTTTTGGTGTATTTATTTACGCCCGAAAAAGTACCACCTGCCCTAAAAATCAACTCGAAAGACACTGGAACATTATCTGTACCTGTCATTTCAATTTCTACTTCAATGCCATTTTTAATTTCTTTTACCTTTACCGTAGTTTGCAATTTTTGAATTTCGCTTTGTTTACGCATAGTTCTTGGCATTTTGTCCAAATCACCGTCTACTGAAATCTTATTTTTATCAAGAGGTTGGTAATAAGGTCCTTCCAACGATTGTGTTAGAATCCAAGTATCATTTTGTTTCTCTATTTTTTCAGATTGAAATTGAGCTTTTCCAAAGAAAGACCCTGAAATTCTCATGGCTTGCAGCACGGCATTGCCTTTATGAAAAGTGAGCCAACTGGCATTGTTTGAAAGTAGGGTACAATCCCAATTTTCTCTTCTAATTCTAACCACACCTGAGTATGGAAAGGCTTTGGCATAACTTATTGGTAAAGGTTTATCGGAAGGTAGTTCTTTCCAAAGGTTTGGATTTTCTAAAAAATAATCGAGATACCCAGCCAATTGTTGATTGGTACTTGTTTTTTCTATTAATCGGCAAGCGGCAGCCATTTCGCCATTATTGTCCATCAAAGCCATGTAGCGATAGCAATAATAATACCCTGTCATTTTACCAATTGAGCCTCGGTCTTGTCTGTTAGATGCTTCGGTAACTATTTCACCGTTGGGGTGAATGTAGTAAAGTGTCATCATCAAATTTTTCCGTACTGCTTCATAGATTTCTGGTTTATTGAGTCCTTTTGCCATATCAATTAAAGCTCTATCGACAATAGGAGAATAGCCATTGGTGCTTTTTTCAGTATATTGTCCATCAGGGTCAATGTCGATGTGTTCGGCAAGCCATTGTTCAATACGGTTTGTATAACGTTTGTCAGGAAAAAGTTCATTGATTTTTGTCAAAGCCGCCGACACCACCCAACGATGATTTGGCGTATGAATACCGCCAACTATGAGAGCTTCACCTGCATTTTTTATGAAAGTTTTCAAAAGTTCAAGTGCATTTTCTGAGCCTTTGGTAGTTGATTTCTTTAAAAATGAATAGGCGGGAATTATATTTTCTAAAACAAAGGCTGTGTCGGGTGTCGAATGAAAATTAGTTTGTAATAAATCAATCGTGCCATCATTATGCTGAAATTTCAGCATTGCCTTTGCCGCACCTTCTACATCTTTTAAGACTTCATTTGATTGATAAAAAGCAGATTGAGGACAAGATATCAGCATGCAAGCCTTACCAATAAATGCTCCAGTTGAATGTGGATTTGGAATTTCAACATCATCCATGTAGCCACCAAAGTATTTTTTAGTATAGTCGGAAACTTTGAGAGACTTAAATTTAGGGAGCTGTTGATCCTGAATTTTTATCCAATCGAGTAACCATGCTGGTTTTTCGGCATTATTTTTTTTTAAAATTCTAAATCCAAGTAGTGGAGTTGCACAAAGAGAAGTTGCTCCCATTATTACAAAATTTCTTCTATTCATTGCATTTTATTTGAAAATGGTTGAATTACTATTAAAATTCTCTAATTTTTATACTCCTAAAATGCACTTCATCGCCGTGGTCTTGCAACAATAAATGACCTGAAACTGCTTGTGCAAAATTCGGATAAGTACTGTATTTGCTTTTCAAAATCAAATTACGAAATATTTGTGAATGACGGTCGTATTCTACCATTTTGAGGTTATTGAGCCAATGTTCCACATACCCATCGTGTACCACAAGCCGCAGTTTATTCCATTTTCCTACTGGATTAATGCGTTTGTCTTTATTGCCTTCTGAAAGGTTTTCAGAGGTAATAAGGTCATAAAGTGAGCCAGTGGTTCTGTTGCCATTGACACCAGCTTTGGCATCGGGATGCACTTTGTCGTCCAAAATCTGAAATTCTGGACCTAAGCCCGTACCTGCTCTTTTTTTACGGTCTTCGACCACAAAATATTTTAGTCCACTATTGGCTCCTGTGGTGAGTTTGAAATCCATTTCGAGTTCAAAATTTGAGAATTCTTTTTCCGTAATTATATCACCGCTTTTTACCAAAGTATCTTTCTTTGTGCCAAGCACTTTTAACACTCCGTCTTGAATTGTCCAGCCAACTGTTGGAAACTTATCGTAATTTGCCAATCGCCAACCTGCGGTTGTTTTGCCATCCCAAAGTAAACGCCAGCCTTTTCTTATTTCGTTTTCAGACAATTGATTAATCAAATAACTTATTTCTGGTGCTTCTTCGCTCCCTTTAATAATTACATCGTTCAAGTTTTCAGTCGCAATTCTGATGTTTTTCCATTGTACCGTAAGTCCATTTTGCTCTTCTCGCTTGATTTGGTGAACTTGTAAAGCAATAAAACCTTTTGCAGTTTGTGTGTCGAGTACATTAGCACAAGGAATGCCATTCATCCAAGTTTTCAGACTTGAACCAATGGCTTCAATATGGTATTTGTTCCATTGACCGTTTTTAAATGCAGTTTGACCTTTTGGGTTTATTGACAAAGGATACAACCAACCATTACGAGCTTCGTCATAAATGCCACCGCTCCAAGCACGTTCGCCAGGGTCGATTTCTATTTGGTAGCCATGCACTCGTCCATTGTTTATGGCAAGGTCACTCAAACTTCTAATTTGAATACCAGAATTTAAGCCAATATCAACTTTTACGTCTAACTCCAACACAAAATCGCTGTATGTTTCATCGGTACAGAGAAAAGTATTGGGCGTATTGAGCTGCGAAACGCCAACAATAGTTTTGTTGATTATTTTGTATTCGGCATCGCCGTTTTTTTTCGTCCAACCTTTTAAATCCGTACCATTGAAAAGTTCTTTCCATTGGGTTTGGGCGACGGCATTAAAACTAAAAAACAGGGTGAATAGTCCTAAAAAAGAGTGTTTTTTCATAGTTTTAGGTTTAATTTTAGGTTTTAAAGGCTGATGAGATGAAAAAAAGAGAGAAGAAAACAATTTTTTCTCTCTTTTTGACCTTTTTTTATGAAACAATTGTAATCTAATTAATACCCTGCATTTTGTTTCATCGCTGGGAACGACAAATCAATTTCGCTTTGAGGAATTGGTCTCAAATAATGCTTATCCGCAATCGTTTGTCCTTTCACCCAAGGATTGTATTTCTTCACTCGCTCGACCAATTTTCCTGTTCTTTTTAAATCAAACCATCTGCTATATTCTCCCATAAATTCTCTTACTCTTTCATCCAAAATCAAGTCAATTGAAATATTTGATGCTGTTGCTCTATACGAGGCTGTTTCTAATGATTTTTGGTTTTCAGGAGCTGCGGCACATTTAGGGTCTATACCTTTCTTTGTACCTAAAGCACGGTCGAGGATTTTGTTATAATAAACATCGGCCGTTCCTAATTTTCCACCTTTTGCACCTTTAACAATGGCTTCTGCTGCTATCAAATATGCGTCTGCCGAACGGAAAACGCACTCATTAAAAGTGCCAAGAGCATCTCCGTAGGGAATTCCTGGTTGCCAAAACTTCCACATCAATGGGGGTTGGATGTTCAAACCAGAATTATCAATTGGATAACCACCACCAAATTCATCCGTATTTATAACAGCATAATTTTTCTTTCCTCCTAAATCTATTCCTCTTTCTGCCAAAGTTGTTGCAGGTTTATTCCAAGGTCTGCAAATCATAATTGTATCACCAGCAGCAAAGTTCACTTTCAAATTGGGGTTGCTTAAAGGGAGAGGCTTGAAGTCTTTTACTGCCGAAAGGGCGTAGCCAATACTTACAAAATTATGAGCATAACGGGTATCATTATCTGTGTCAAAGAAGCGATAGGTGGCTGTATTTATTTGATGAACTCCGAGGCAACGATTATAATCTGTCGTTCTGCCTTTACTACCTATAAAGCCTTCACCACTTGGACCAAATTTTGAGTGCAAGTCGTTTCCACCTGCAAGGTCTGGACTAAAAGCGGCATCCGTTTTATTAGTCAATACGTCTGAATTATACTGGACTGCAAAAATAATCTCAGCATTCTTATCATTTTGAGCCCCCGTGTATTGAGCCAAAGGATTATTTGAACGAATCGGGAACAAATCCTTATAGTTAGAAGCTAATGGATAAGCATCAACTATTTTATCTGCATATTGTAAGGCCAAATCGAAATCTGCGGCTGAACCACCTAGCGATCCATTATAATTCCACCCTCGGGTTAAATAAACACGAGACAACAAAAATTGAGTTGCTCCTTTGGTAATCCTACCGTAGTTACTGGCTGTAATGGGCAATTTTGCTTCACAATCAAGTAAATCTGAGATGATTTGTTTGTAAACATCTGCTGCCGCTATCCGAGGAAAATCTTTGCTTGGCGTGGTAACTTCAACCAATGGCATCGGTATATCACCCCACTGTTGAACGGCATAAAATAAGCATAAAGCCCTCAGAAATATGGCTTCTGAAATTCTTGAATCTTTCAAAGCTGGTGCCATTGTAGTAATTGCCTCCGACCGAGAAACTACCGTATTTGTTCGGGCTATCTCGGTGTACAACAATTGCCACAAACTTTGGATTTCGGGTAATGTAGCGTTAAACCGAGCATCATACACATCAAAGAGATTTGGTTGATTTTCCTTGCCGTTGACAAGCGATGGATTCCATCCGCTTTGTGCCGAGAAAATATCAGTTCCTTGTAAAACTAAAATTCTATTTTGATGAATATTTCGTAATAAAGGATAGCAAGATCGAACTAAATCTTCAAAACCTGCCTCGGTTTTATAATAAATATCAGTGGTTAAGGTAGTTTTGGGGATTTCATCCAAAAAATTGTCTTTACAGCTTGACAGTACAAAAAATAGAATGGTTACAAGCCAAAAATTATAATGTTTGAATATGATTAATTTCATTTTATGTCAAATTTAAAATATTAAAAACTTACATTAACACCAAGACTAATGGTCATGGAAGGCACATCATCTTGGTAGATAGCAGAGTTAAATTCAGGGTCGAAGCCAGTATATTTAGTGAATATAAATGGATTAATCACCTGTGCATAAACACGAGCATTCGACAATTTATATTTATCCATTTTCCTTTTTGGTATTGTATAGCCAAAAGTTACATCTGAAATTCTCAAAAAAGTTGCATCTTTATAAGTGATTGCTGAACGGTAAGGATTGGCAGCAGCAACCCCAAAATAAGTATTAGAAGGGTTATCGCTTCTCCAATAATCCAAAGAGGCTAAACTGTTATAGCGTGTTCCTATGTCTCCAAAAGTGCCTGAGAGTGTATTATTTTTGTATTCAGTTCCATTACGATAATAAGCAAAGAATGAAAAATCGACATTTTTATACTTAAAACGATTGGTTATACCAATCAGAAACTTAGGTAGTTGAGTTCCTAAAATCATCCGATCGTCAATTCCCTCAGTTGAAGAAATTTGTCCATCGTTATTAACGTCCACAACTCTCACAGAACCAGGCACCTGCTTATATTTTGAAGCAAGATCTTTATCGGCATTTTGCCAAATTCCATCAAACTTATAATCAAAATTTGACCTAATCGGATAACCCACGAATAATTTATTTCCTTTGTCAATCGTTTGACCTTCACCATATAATTCGAGCAACTTATTGTCATTCTTGGTAAACGTTAAGGTTGTATTCCAACTAAAATCCCTTCCTGCAACATTGACTGTATTCAATAATATTTCAACGCCTTTATTTTGAATTTTACCCACGTTTGAAATCACCTGTGAGAATCCTGAGGCAGTTGGGATTTTTTGATTCAAAATCAAATCAACCGTTTTTCTATCATAAACTTCTACTGTTCCCGTGATTCTATTTTTAAAAAAGCCAAAATCTAACCCCAAATTCAATTCCTTACTTCTTTCCCATCGCAAATCTTTGTTTCCTAAGTTTTGTGGGGCAAAACCATAAGCTGCGGTGCCATCAAAATCATAACCAGTATTTAATAAACCAGCTTGGGTACTGTATGGACTAACGGTTGCGTTACCAACTTCTCCATAACTTACCCTCAATTTTAAATTAGAAAGCGATTTTAAATTTCGCATAAATGATTCATCGCTCATTCTCCAAGCTAAGGCTACGGAAGGAAAAAATGCCCACTTATTGCCAGCAGCCAACTGAGATGCCCCATCTGAACGTCCCGTAATTGTCAATAAATATTTATCGTTGAGTGAATAATTTATCCGTCCCATATAAGAAGAAATAGAACTTTCAATCAGTGAACTTCCGAAACTTGTTAAAGTTCCAGTGTTCAGAGCATACCAGTCAGATTCATAAGGTAAGTCTTTTACGGCAACAATATATGCTTCATTCCTTTGGTAAAATGCACTCTGCAATCCCGTAAGCGTTATTTTGTGTTTACCTAAATCAAGGTTATAATTGATGACATTATCAAGGGTATAACTTCCTGATATACGATTTTCATACTGCGTTCTTGGTTTGTTTCCAATTTGTGATTTTGACCATTGACCTCTATAATCACCAATTCTTACACCCCCATAATTGGCTGATAGCGAAGTACGAATGCTCAATCCTTTAATTGGGGAATATTCAACGTAAGAATTGCCCATGATATTGGCAATAGTTGTTTGGAGTTTTGATACATTTGGGTCAGTATCGCTCAAAGGATTTGGCACTTGTTTGTCATTAATACCCATCCAAATTGCCAAACCATTGTAATTTATGTCTTGATTTTCGCTTGGATTTACTAAATCGGCATAATAAGGAACACCCGTTGGTCTGGCACGGTATGCACCTCTTAAAGATTCTTGCGAACCCAATTTTTGGTCGGAATACGTGACATAAGATGTAAAACCAATTTTGAAATGCTCCCCTAATTTACTATCAAGACCCGCACTTAAGTTATAACGTTTATAATTTGTGCTGATAACATTACCATCTTCTTGTAAATATCCACCCGAAAAACGATAAGTTGTTTTTTCAGTTCCACCCGAAACACTTATGTTATGACTCATCTGGATGCCAGGTTTTGTAACTAAATCCACCCAGTCGGTTGTAACGCCATTTTTAATGTTGGCTGTCTCGGCGGATGTAAACGTAGCCCCAGTTACACCTTCCAATATTCTATCGGTATAAGCAATTTTATAAAACTGTTCACTCGTCAGCATTTTAGGAATATGAGCTGGAGTTTTTATACCAACATAAGCATCATAACTAATCCGTGGTTTCCCTGAAATCCCTTTTTTTGTGGTTACAATAATGACACCATTTGCACCCCTCGCCCCATAAATTGCGGTTGAAGAAGCATCTTTTAAAACATCCATTGATTGAATATCATTTGGATTGAGGTTATTCATATCACCGCCCATCAATCCATCAATCACTACTAAAGGAGCAGTTGAATTATTAATAGTGTTTTCACCTCTGATTGTAATATTATAGGTACTTCCTGGTCTGTTATCGGATTTTGTAATTGTTGCGCCTGCCACCTGCCCTTGGAGTGCTTTGGCAGCCAAAGTTGGATTTGCCCTAACAATATCTTTCGACTGGATTGAAGCTAAAGCACCCGTTAAATCTCTCTTTTTCTGCTCACCATATCCAACCACCACCACTTCATCCAACTGCTTCAAATCGGATTTCAATATAATATCAAAAATAGTTTTATTGCCAATTGAAATTTCTTGTGATTCATAACCAATAAAACTAATTACGAGCATATTGCTTTCTTTTGGAATATTCAAGTTAAAATTCCCGTTTATATCTGAGGTTGTGCCTTTATTTGTTCCTTTTACAGCAATATTTGCCCCAACAATCATCACTCCATTATCATCTTTTACATTCCCCTTTATGGGCTTGTCAACGATGAGAGGTATTATTTGTAAGTTTTCGTTTTCTATTAGACCAATTTCATTTTTTTTTAGCACAATTTGTTTTCCCATCACCTTATAATCTAATTGAAGGGGTAACAATATTTTTTTCAGGACATCGCCCAAAGGGGAATTATCCATATTAATGCTCACCAATTTTTCTGTCTTTATGACATTCGAACTATAAATGAACCTTACATCTACAGTCTTTTCAATTTCACTCAGAACCTTTTTAATCGGTTGAAAGTCCGTTTTTATGCTAATTCTTTTGTTCAACACTTCTTGTGGATATCCATCATTTGCAGAGCAGACTTCAACAAAGAATAGCAAAATAATTAAGTGTGAAAATGTGTCCCGTAAGAGCTTGGAGGTGGTTTTGCCTATCAGTAGTTTTTTTTTCATAGTTTTATTTTAAAAGCATGTAATATAAAAATCTCTATAAATTAATTTAATAAATATAAACGAAAAAGTATTATTGAAACAGGTAATATTCTAATAATCAATACTTTGAAAATTTATAATTCATCATTGCCGAAGTTGGTTTTTAACAAATTAATTATTTGCATCCATTTGATTTAATGATAAATTTATTATTAATTTCTTCATACGTAGCATCCAAGGCAACACAAATTAGCTTGAGTTTTTCAATCAGTGGCTCATCAGATAAATGTGCGGTGAGTTTACAATTCAATAACTTTTCCTTGTTATAGATTATTTCAATATTATAGGCATTTTTGATTACTTCAATGATTTCAGTCGCCTGAGTTTCATCAAAATCAAAAGAAAGCTTTTGGATGGGTTGCAATAATTCCTCTCGCTTCACAGTAATAGGCTTTTCTATTTTTTCTCCATTTTGGTTAATTCTTACTTGTTCATTTGCCCCCAATACAAAACCTTCTAATGTTTTTCCACTTATTTTTTTGTCCTTGTAAATATCATTTTGCAGGATAACTGACACTCGCCCTGTTTTTACTATTATATCGGTTTCAAAAGAATTTGTTTTAATTGTAAAACTTGTACCTAATACTTTAGTAATCAGATCATTGGCATAAACAAAAAATGGAATATTAGCATTTTTATGTACTTCAAAAAATGCTTCTCCTGACAAAATAACTTCTCTTTTTATTCGATTAAATTGATGGGGTGAATAACTAATTCTACTTTTTGGTTGCAAAATTACGGAACTTTCATCGGGCAAAATTAGTATCATTGGATGCTTAGTAGTATTTTCCTTTTCATAAATCTCCCCCGTTTCATCTTTCGTATTCTGAACGAGATTTTCGTAAGAGATTTTCGTAGATTTTGATAATTCACTCCAACCTATCCAAATAAAAATTAAAATTGCAGCTGCAACGTCAAACCATTTTACTGTCAAACCATTATACTTTTTATTTTCTAAATGTTCGAAATTTTGTTCTTTTTCAAGAGCAACTTTAAGTTTAAGCTTATCAAATTCATACTCGGAATTGAGAAAATACTGAGGATTTTGCGATTCCCACTCATCAAGATATTGGTAGAATAGCTCCTGATTTTCTTTAATTTTCAACCAATCTTCAATCATTTTATATTGCATAGAAGAGTGCTTTCCATCAAAATAGTCGAATAATATTTTTTTTATAAGTGATGATTTCATGTTTAATACATTGTATTTAAGTATAAAATTTGCAAGTTTAGTTGAAGAAAATAAAAAGCATGGTACTCAATATCCATTCTGATTTAAGTTCTTCCCGAATCTTTGATAAAGCTCTGCTGATTAACCGTTCAACAGCACTTACTGTAATTTGCATTTCTGTTGCTACTTCTATATATTTTTTACCTTCAAGTCTGTTTAATTGAAATGCTTTTCTTGATTGTTGAGGAAGATGCTGAATGGCCACATCCAATCTTTTTGTTAATTCATGAAAGTGGAGAATTTCGTCAGGTTGAAGTACAGGAGAATTATCTGAATACCAAAAATCAAAATCGGTGTTTTCTAAATGAGTAGTTCTATTTAATTCCACTTTAATGGCATTGTAGGCTCTGTATCTTACAGATGCATATAAATAAGAGCGGTAGGAAGTTTTGATATTTTCATAACCTTTATTTTGCCAGAAATTTGTAAAAACCTCTGCCACAATATCTTGAGCTAATTCTTTTGAGTAAACGAAACGAATAGCATGATTACACAAATTGGCATAATACTTACGAAAAAGTAATTCAAAGCCCTTTTCTGGTGATTCTGAGAAATTTTTTACAATAAAACATTCATCAGAAATAATTTTAGTTTCTGAAACATTCTTAACAATGTGCAAAGTATCTCTGTCGAAACTATCTTCTTTTTGCTTATGTGGTAGCATTATTTGAAAATTTTATTATATAATTCTAAGACAAAGTTTCGTTATTTTACCCCACGTTATATTTTTAGGAATTATATTTTAATAATATTATTTTACCATTTTAAAAAAAGAAATTGAAACGAGAGTCAATTGAGGAGTGCATCAAAATGTGTGGGGCAAATTGTTTTAGTATAATCTTTCAAGATGTTTAGCAGTTTAGCCGAATGATTCTCAATACTTGTATCTAAGATATGATTTTGATTGCCCCACACTTTTTGATGCACTCCTTGTAGGGGAGTGCATCAAAAAGTGTGGGGCAATCACGCCGCTAACTTGATTTCAGCGGGTTCGTTCAAAGATTTTATTGCCCTAAATTTGGGATATTTCTTTCTGAATTCGCCTTCCCAATCGTTATTCAATACCTTGGTTCTGGCT